>NZ_CAWNWX010000101.1:0-14205 GCF_963878195.1 Aeromonas sp. HMWF016 | reverse complement strand
GTCGAGCACCGCCTGCATGTCGGTCTGATGGGGCAGGTTGAGCAGGCCACTGCGCAGGGCATCCTGGGCACCGACCAGCGCAGGAGTCGAGGTGAGCGACCCCGCCAGAATGCCGGCCGCCATCCCGGGCCCCAGATTGAAGAACTTGGCCAGCCCTACCGTCAGAAAGAGGGCGGTCAGCAGGATCACCAGGGTCAGGGTGATGTAGTGGATGCCATCGCGCAGGAAGACGCTGAAGAAGTGAGGCCCAGCTTCGATCCCCACACAGAAGATGAAGAGCATGAAGCCGACGTTCTCGGTCGTGGCGGTGAACTCGAAGCCCATCTGACCAAACAGCAGGGCGGTAAACAGCACACCTATGGTGTTGCCAATCTGAAAGTTGCCAATTCGCACCTTGCCAAGCAGCAGGCCAAAAGCCAGTACCACGAAGAGCAGCAGGGAGTCGCTTTGATGTAGCAGTGTCACAAAGTCTATGGTCATGCCCGGAAAAACCGAGGAAAAAAGTGGGGCCGATATTGTGCCGGATCTATCCCCAATAAAGAAGCGCAAGGGGCCGATTAATCGAAAGAGATCTCGCACTATTTCGAGGCGATAGGGGGGCAAGGGGGAAAAAGAGGGAGCTTATTGCTGTGTCCCCCAGTGTCAATTAGTGAAAAATGCTGGTGGCCAGGCTTGGGGGATGGCAGAGGTAAAAACTTTAGATTCTGCTGCTACAACGCTTGATCGAGATCAGTTTCAGAAGATTCAACCAGCGGGATCAGAGGGTGGGTACGAGGTGAAACAGGGGATGATTTGCCCGTTCGCCCAGCCTGACTGGCCTGGCAAAAAGATATCTCGAGAAAGGTTCAAAAGGCCCCTTTTGCGCCACTGACCAGAGATGCGTAAAAACAGCATAAAATCAGGTTTCGCGGCAAAACCGCTCCTGAAAAGCCGGGGTTGCCAGCTATCCCGCGTCCCGACAGGGATTGCGGCAGTTACCCACAGAATCTGTGGATAACCCTGTTTATGAATCTTGTTCATCGGCCGGAAAGCCGCGTCACGACTGGGCTGCAAGTGCTGTTCAAAAAATACCGCAGAAAAAAACTTGCTATAAAAATCAAATAGTTAGATATGGCAGAAGAAAACTCTGCAAGGGGGAGTGCGGGAGGAAACGGGGAACGGATCCGCAAACGGGATCTTGTGCATTAAAAAAAGCTTGGGAGGGCACTAAAGTGGATAACTTGCACCGATATGGTGAGGAATTGGCTCCCCCGACTGGACTTGAACCAGTGACATACGGATTAACAGTCCGCCGTTCTACCGACTGAACTACGGGGGAACATCAGGCAAGGAGGGGCATCATACAGAAGGCGCCGAAGAGGGTCAAGCCGTTCGCGCCACCGCAAGCGAGTGTACCGCCGGGGAGCACTCGGTTACACTGCGCTACTTGCTGTTTTGTGTCGGGAGTCTTCATGAGCAAACTGTTCAAACTAGCCAGCCAGTTTCAACCCGCCGGGGATCAGCCCGCTGCAATAGCCAGGCTGCTCGATGGCATCGAGTCGGGTCTTGCTCACCAGACCCTGCTCGGGGTGACTGGTTCAGGCAAGACCTTCACCATGGCCAATGTCATCGCTACCCTCAATCGCCCGACCATGATCCTGGCCCCCAACAAGACCCTGGCCGCCCAGCTCTACGGCGAGATGAAGGAGTTCTTTCCCGACAATGCGGTGGAGTATTTCGTCTCCTACTACGACTACTACCAGCCAGAAGCCTATGTGCCGACCACCGACACCTTCATCGAGAAGGATGCCTCCATCAACGATCACATCGAGCAGATGCGATTGTCGGCCACCAAGGCACTGCTGGAGCGGCGCGACGTGGTGATTGTCGCCTCGGTGTCGGCCATCTATGGTCTCGGGGATCCCCAAGCCTACCTCAGCATGATGCTGCATCTCAAAGTGGGGGATGTGATCAACCAGCGGGATATCCTGCGTCGCCTCGCCGAGCTGCAGTACACCCGCAACGACATGGCCTTCCAGCGTGGTACCTTCCGGGTGCGGGGGGAGGTGATCGACATCTACCCCGCCGAATCGGACAAGCTGGCCCTGCGGGTAGAGCTGTTTGATGAAGAGGTGGAGCGGCTCTCCCTGTTCGACCCGCTGACCGGCGCCATCGAGCAGACGGTGGTGCGCTATACCATCTATCCCAAGACCCACTATGCCACCCCGCGCGAGACCATCCTCGGTGCCATCGAGCACATCAAGGAGGAGCTCAGAGGACGTCGCGAACAGCTGATGTCGCTTAACAAGCTGGTAGAGGAGCAGCGCATCAGCCAGCGTACCCAGTTCGATATGGAGATGATGCAGGAGCTGGGCTACTGCTCCGGCATCGAGAACTACAGTCGCTACCTTTCCGGCCGGGCGCCGGGGGAGCCGCCGCCCACCCTGTTTGACTACCTGCCGGGGGATGGTCTGCTCATCATCGATGAATCCCACGTCACGGTGCCGCAGATCGGCGCCATGTTCAAAGGGGACCGATCTCGCAAGGAGACCCTGGTGGAGTACGGTTTCCGGCTCCCCTCGGCGCTCGACAACCGGCCGCTCAAGTTCGACGAATTCGAGGCGCTGATGCCGCAGACGGTGTTTGTCTCGGCAACCCCCGGCCCCTACGAGCTGGAGAAGTCCGGCGGCGATGTGGTCCAGCAGGTGGTGCGTCCCACCGGCCTGCTCGATCCGGAGATCGAGGTGCGCCCGGTGACCACTCAGGTGGACGATCTGCTCTCCGAGATCCGCAAGCGGGTTGCCGTCGAGGAGCGGGTGCTGGTCACTACCCTGACCAAGCGAATGGCTGAGGATCTGACCGAATATCTGGCGGAGCACGGAGTCAAGGTACGCTATCTGCACTCCGACATCGATACCGTGGAGCGGGTGGAGATCATCCGCGATCTGCGCCTCGGCAAGTTCGATGTGCTGGTGGGGATCAACCTGCTGCGGGAAGGTCTCGATATGCCGGAGGTGTCGCTGGTGGCGATTCTCGATGCAGATAAAGAGGGCTTCCTGCGCTCGACCCGTTCGCTGATCCAGACCATAGGCCGGGCAGCGCGCAACCTCAACGGCAAGGTCATCCTCTACGGTGATACCATTACCAACTCCATGCAGGTGGCGATTGAAGAGACCGAGCGGCGCCGCGCCCTGCAGCATGCCCACAACCTCAAGCACGGCATCGTGCCCAAAGGGCTCAACAAGTCGGTGGGGGATGTAATGGACATGGGGGGGAGTCGCCCCACCGGCAAACCGGGCAAAGGGAGCCGCAAGGCCGCCGAGCCGCAAGGGGAGTACCATGCCCGCTCTGCCAGCGAGATAGCCAAAGAGATCAAACGGATGGAGGAGCAGATGTTCCAGCATGCGCGGGATCTGGAGTTCGAGCAGGCGGCCGCACTGCGGGATCAGATCCAGCGGCTGCGCAGCGAGCTGATCGAGTCATGAGCACCAGACGCGGGTTGCTCTGGCGGCGAGTACGCCGCCTCTATCAGGGCTTTCGCCATCCCGGTACCCCTTGGTGGGCCAAGGTGCTGGTGATCCTTATCCTGCTTTATGGCATCAGTCCGGTCGATCTGGTGCCGGACATGATCCCGCTCTTTGGCTGGCTCGACGATGCGACCCTGCTGCTTGTTCTGCTGTGGGGTTGGGAGCGTTGCCTGCCGCCGCAGGTGCGCCACGAACTGGAGGTAAAGCAGTAAGTCACACTCTCTGCCACCATTTTTCCGCTTGATGGATAAGCCAGTGCGGGCGGTACAGCAGGAAAAACGGTTTCATTTGGCTGAGGGGTTAGCGGGCTTAAAAAGAGGCCGGCCCAGCGATTGTGGGCCGACTGGCATTGGCGTAGACTCCACGCCGTTCACTTTACGAGTATGGAAAAATGGATCTGATCCTCTTTGCAATCGACTTTATTCTGCACGTTGACGTGCATTTGAAAGAGCTGTTTGAAAACTACGGCATCTGGGTTTACGCCATCCTGTTTCTCATCATCTTCTGCGAGACCGGACTGGTGGTGACCCCCTTCCTGCCGGGTGACTCCCTGCTGTTTGCCGCCGGTGCGCTCACAGTGGGCAGCGTGCTGGATGTCCATACCCTGGCGGCCGTGCTGATCATCGCGGCCGTGCTGGGCAACGTGGTCAACTACACCATTGGTCACTTCTTTGGCGAGCAGCTGTTCCGCAACCCGGATTCAAAAATCTTCCGCCGCGACTATCTGGAGAAGACCCACGCCTTCTATGCCAAGCATGGTGGCAAGACCATCATCATTACCCGCTTCCTGCCCATCGTGCGCACCTTCGCCCCCTTCGTGGCCGGCATGGGAGCCATGACCTATCCGCGCTTCCTCGCCTTCAATCTGGTTGGCGGTCTGCTGTGGGTGCTGTCGTTCGTCTATGCGGGCCACTTCTTCGGCAACCTGCCGGTGGTGCGCCAGAACTTTACCCTGCTTATCTTCGGCATCATCGGCATCTCGCTGCTGCCGATGGTCATCGGGGCGATCAAGGCCAAGATGGGCGCCGCCAAGGCGTAACCAGCGGTCAGAGAGCATGAGAAAGGGGGAGCCATCATGGCTCCCCCTTTTTGTTGTTAACGATTTCTACGCCCATGCAAACGTCAGTTGCAGCAGCGTCCTTTCACCAGATTACCGATGGCTACCACCACGAAGACCAGCAGGTAGGCGGCGAAGATGGCGACCAGCCACTGGGGCATGGAGAAGTCGAAGAAACGCCAGCTGATCTCGGCGCAATCGCCGTCCGGGAAGAAGAGCCAGGGGATCCACTGATCGAGGGGGGCCCAGCTCGGGAAGTCGGCAAACGGGCTGCAGACGTTGAACGGGGAGGGGTTCATCTGATAGTCGACGTGCTTGAGGGCCAGCTGGAAGCCACGGAAGGCGCTGTATCCCCACAGCAGCATGGCGCTCCAGCGCAGATACCACTTCTGCGGTGCGATGAGGCCAACAAGACCGGCCGTGAGCACACCCAGGGTGGCGAGCCGTTCGTAGACGCACATGACACAGGGGTGAAGCCCGAGCACATGCTGGAAGAAGAGGGCACACAGCTCAAGGAACAGGGCGGAGGCAGCGAGCAGCCCCCACGCCAGTCGATTGGCTGCCAAACGGCGCAGAAACTCGATCATCTGATTGATCTCTCAGAAAAAAACAGTGGCTGAATTAGAGCAGAGCGGACAGCAAAAGAAAAGGGTCCGCAGGGACCCTTCTCGATTAGGCACAACGAGTTCAGTGGAGTGCGGGCGCCACGGCGGCGGCACCCTCTGACATCACCAGCCACCCCTGCTGATAGAACCACTGGGTGGCGGGGCCGAGCAGCAACTCGACCGCAAAGAAGCCGACCAGCCCCAGCACCAGGGTGTAGGGCAGCGCCATCCACACCATGCGGCCATAGGAGAGACGCAGCAGTGGCGCCAGCGCCGAAGTGAGCATGAAGAGGAAGGCCGCCTGACCGTTGGGGGTGGCGACTGACGGCAGGTTGGTGCCGGTGTTGATGGCCACGGCCAGCAGATCGAACTGCTCGCGACTGATGGCGCCGTTGAGCAGGGCGGTCTTCACCTCGTTGATGTAGACGGTGCCGACAAAGACGTTGTCACTGACCATGGAGAGCAGACCGTTGGCCATATAGAAGAGGGCCAGTTGCTGCTCGGGCTCGGCCGAGAGCACCCACTGGATCACCGGTTTGAACAGCTGCTGATCGATGATCACCGCCACCACGCTGAAGAAGACCGCCAGCAGCGCAGTGAAGGGCAGTGCCTCTTCAAACGCCTTGCCCAGCGCATGCTCTTCGGTGATGCCGGTGAGCGAAGTGGCCAGCACGATGACCGAAAGACCGATGAGGCCTACCGCCGCCAGATGAAGGGCGAGGCCGATGATGAGCCAGACGGCGATCAGCGCCTGGACAATCAGCTTGGCCTTGTCCTGCGGGGTCCGCTTCGCCTCTTCATAACGGTTGTACTCCTCCATGATGGCGCGCACGTTGTCCGGCAGCAGGGTGCCGTAACCAAACCAGCGGAACCGCTCCACCACCACGCAGGTCAGCAGACCGCAGATAAAGACGGGGAGGGTGACGGGGGCCATGCGCACCGCAAACTCGCCAAAGTGCCAGCCAGCCTGCTCGCCGATGATGAGGTTCTGCGGTTCGCCCACCAGGGTGCAGACGCCGCCCAAAGCGGTACCGATGGCCGCATGCATCATCAGGCTGCGCAAAAAGGCGCGGAAGTTGTCGAGATCCTGACGGTTGAGCTCGGGCACTTCCTGATCCTGGGTATGGTCGTGGGGATTGCCGAACTCCTTGCCGGAGGAGACCTTGTGATAGATGGCGTAGAAGCCGGTCGCCACGCTGATCACCACCGCAATCACGGTCAGGGCGTCAAGAAACGCCGACAGGAAGGCGGAAACCAGACAGAAGGAGAGGGAGAGCAGGATCTTGGAGCGCACCCCGATCAGCAGCTTGGTAAAGACGAAAAGCAACAACTGCTTCATGAAGTAGATACCGGCCACCATAAAGACCAGCAACAGCAGTACTTCGATGTTGGCAACCAGCTCGTGTTTGACCTGTTCGGCAGAGGTCATGCCGATGAGCACCGCCTCGATGGCCAGCAGACCGCCGGGTTGCAGGGGGTAGCACTTGAGGGCCATGGCGAGGGTGAAGATAAATTCCACCACCAGTAACCAGCCCGCGCTGAAGGGGTCGAGATAGAAGGCGATCGGATTGATCACCAGAAACAGCAGAATGGCGCTTTTATACCAGTGTGGGGCATTGCCGAGGAAGTTCTTGGCAAATGCCTGCCCGAGGCTTATTGGCATGATGTTGGGTCTCTGGGTTGTTGTTGGGATCTTGCATCCATGCAGTCAATGATGGATCGACCAGTACGTCCGGATGTTGACCTCTCGCGAGTTAATGTCACGTGATTTTAATCAAAAAGCGGGCCGATGATAAATAAGAGCTGGCCGGAAGCGGCCTTGATGGTGGTTTAATAACCACACATTGAGCGGCTTCCCACTACAAGGGATGTGATTGAATACAAGTTATCAACAATATTTGTCCCGATGTGAGCAGAGGACTGACCTTCTGCTTGCCAGCCATCATCGCTTTGATATCATTCGTCAGCCTTTTTACGCATTACAACAGAGTCAATTCATGGTTATAAAAGCGCAGAGCCCAGCAGGGTTTGCCGAGGAATACATCATCGAGTCCATCTGGAACAATCGCTTTCCTCCCGGATCCATTCTGCCCGCCGAGCGTGAGTTGTCCGAGTTGATCGGGGTGACGCGGACGACCTTGCGTGAAGTGCTGCAGCGATTGGCCCGTGATGGCTGGTTGACCATCCAGCATGGCAAACCGACCAAGGTGAACAACTTCTGGGAAACCTCGGGCCTCAACATCCTGGAGACGCTGGCTCGTCTCGATCAGGACAAGGTGCCGGATCTGATAGCCCAGTTGCTCTCTGCCCGTACCCACATCTGCACCATCTTTATTCGCGGGGCGATCCGTCACAATCCGGAGCAGGCCGCCGAGATCCTGCGTGGCGCCGATGGGGTCGAGAACAACCCACAGGCTTATGCCGAGTTCGACTACCGGTTGCATCACCAGCTGGCCTTTGCTTCCGGCAACCCGATCTACGCGCTGATCCTGAACGGTTTTAAAGGGTTGTATAGCCGGGTCGGTAGCTACTACTTCTCCGACAAGCAGGCCCGCGAGACCGCAGATGCCTACTACAAGACGCTGCTTGGTCTGGCCGAGACCAAAAACCACGAAGCGGTCTTTATGACTGTGCGTCAGTACGGTATCGAGTCAGGCAAACTCTGGACCCGCTTGCGCCAGGATATGCCCAACGATCTGTGTGACAACTGATCGTTCGCCAGACACTCAAAAACGCGCCATCGGGCGCGTTTTTTTATGCCATTGAGTCACGCCGCCAGCCGTTTTACGTCACAAGGTGCACAGGGACAGGGCTGGCTTGGCGCGATAATGACCATCTAATAGCTTGATCTGGATGGATATTCGGCCGAAAAAGTTGATCCAGCTCAAATGCACCCTGCATTTATTACTTTGGTGGCATTGGACTCATACTCACATTGAGGTCAAATGGCCTCACGAGAGCGGAGCCTACATCCGCCAAAAGGAACACACCTTTCACTGGATGAAGGACACACAATGAGTCTTCTTGAACACACCATCTGGACTGTGCTGGGATATGGGGCCATGCCCTTTATCTTTCTGAGCGGATTCGTAGCCGTGGCAGTCACCTGCTGTGCGCTGCTCAATGCGTTCGGAGTCCAGTCCGCCGAGAAGTGAGTCGCTTCTTGATACCGCCAAATGCCAGTCTTCGGACTGGCATTTGTTTTTTCTGTCTTTTAAAGCACTTAAATCGAGGCTATGGGGTAGAAAGGTGATGCGGGATGGTCGAACCTGCCACTGATTTTGATTACACTGACGGCCATATTTTCTACCCCCACTTGTCACAGGGTATTCAAGGTTTTCTATGGCTCTCAAGGCAACCGTATTCAAGGCCCAGATCAGCTTGTCTGATATGGATCGCAACCTCTATCAGGATTTCTCCCTCACACTGGCGCGCCACCCCTCTGAAACCGACGAACGGATGATGATCCGGCTGGCGGCTTTTGCCTGGCATGCTGCCGAGCGGCTGGAGTTCACCAAGGGGCTCAGCGCCGATGACGAGCCCGAGCTCTGGCGCAAGAACTACTCGGACGAGATCGAGCTCTGGATTGAGCTGGGTCAGCCCGACGAGAAGCGGCTGAAAAAAGCCTGCAACCGTTCCCGTGAAGTGGTGCTCTATCTCTATGGCGGCCGCGGCACCAGCGTCTGGTGGAAACAGAATCAGGGCAAGCTTTGTCTGCACGACAACCTCAGCATCATCGAGCTCTCTGAGAGCCAGACCCTGCCACTTACCGAGATGGTGGAGCGCACCATGCAGCTCACCTGCACCATCTCGGAAGGGCAACTCTGGATCAGCAATGGCAGCAAAGAGGTGACACTCGATCCGCTGCTGTTGATGGGCAAGCCTGCCCGCGAGCTGTAACGGGATCTCCCTGTGCTCGGCGCCCTGCTCAATATCGTCATCCCCGTGTTTGCAGTGGTCGGGCTCGGCGCTCTTTATGGCAGATTGCGGCCAGAGGCGGCGCTCGGTTACGTCAATCGGGCCAATATCGAGCTGTTTACCCCGGCGCTGGTCTTCTCCGCCCTGGTCAAGTATCCGCTGGCGCTGGGGGAGCATCTGCCGCTCATCGCGGCCGGCGCGCTGGTGATCCTGTTGCCCGGTCTACTGCTTGCGCTACTCAGGCTCAAGGGGATTGAACGGGCGGCGCTCATTTTGCCCGCCATGTTCCGCAATACCGGCAACCTCGGCATACCCCTGATGGTGCTGGCCTTCGGCGAGCAGCAGTTGGGGGCCATCGTTATCCTCTTTGTGCTCTCCAACCTGCTGCACTTCTCGGTCGGCATGTTTATCCTCTCGGCCAACACCTCCCGCTGGCTCTGGCTGCGCAGCCCGGTGCTCTGGGCCGCGCTGGCCGGGTTGCTGGTGGCCAATCTGCATATCGCGCTGCCGGAGTATGTGGTGACCACCGCTTCGCTGGTCGGGCAGATCTCGGTTCCGCTGATGCTCTTTGCGCTGGGAATAAGATTGACGGAAGGGGAGCTGGATCATCTGGGGCTGGCGCTGAAATGTAACCTGCTCTATCTGCTGGCGGGCGGTTTGTCGCTGCTGCTCGCGATCTGGTTGTTGCCTCTCAAGGGGGAGTGGATCCCGCTTCTGATGTTGTCGGTCTCCCTGCCGCCTGCGGTGCTTAATTACATGCTTTGCGAGCAGTACCACTGTCAGCCGGAGAAGGTGGCCAGTATCGTGCTCGGTGGAAATGCTCTCTCGGTGGTGGTGATCCCGCTGGCCGTCTGGCTGGCGCTGCACCTGCCGACCTGATCTTGCTCACATCTTCTATATTTTTGTTTTTGTTGGTTTTTATCTTCATCTTTGCGCTCATCTACCCAGCCATGCATTTTCCCTTTTCGTGATCCCCCCCGAAGTTGTGCTGACGGATATCCCTTAGTATCTGGCCAGCATGGCTCCCTTTAGAGGGAGAACAACAAGAACAAAAAGGAATGATGGATGAGATCCGTGAGCAACCAGTGTCTGTTGATGCAGATCCAGCCCACCATCTTGCGTTTTGCCAAGATGCTGGCGAGTGTGCTGCAACTTGAGGTCGAGATTGTCGATGCCGATATGGTGCGGGTGGCGGGCACTGGCCCCTATGGCAAGTTTTTCGGCCGCCAGCTGGAAGGAGACTCCCGCTTGCTGCGCTATGTCATCGACAATCAGCGGGAAAAGATCGTTACCCACACCAGCGATGATCCGGTCTGCGAGGGGTGCAGCTGCAAGGAGCGCTGTCGTGAGCGCGCCTTCCTCGGGGTACCCATCATGGTGGACGAGGGGTGCATCGGGGTGATCAGCTTGGTCGCCTTCAGTGCCGAGCAGCAGGCCCGTCTCAACAACAATCTGCAGGATGTGTGTGACTATGTGCGCCATATCTCCACCATCTTTGTGGCCAAGCTGCTCGACTCGCGCGGCCTGTCGGACGGGGTCAACAAGGTGTTCCTCGATCTGATGACCCACATGGATCAGGGCTGTCTGCTGCTCGACGAGAAAAATCAGGTGCGCTTTGCCAACGAAGCGGCGTTGCACCATCTGGGCTGTCAGCCGGAGCAGCTGCAGGGGCGTGAGGTGGGGATCCGCCCGCTCACCTTTGCCCGGCAGGAGATCAGCGGCCATATCCAGCACATTTTCACCTTGGGGGATCGCCAGGAGCTGATCATCGGTCAGCTGCACCATGTGCAGGGGCAGCAGCTCTTCCTGATGGCCTTTCACCAGTCCCACTCCGGTCAGGTGCGCGAGCCGGATCCCGATGTCCGCATCGACCTGCTGATCGGCGAGAGCAAGCCGATGCGCAACCTCAAGCGATTGCTGCAGCGCATCGCCCAGAGCCCGTCGAGTGTGCTCATTTGTGGCGAGAGCGGCACCGGCAAGGAGGTGGTTGCCCGCGCGGTTCATCGCCTGAGCCCGCGCCATGACAAACCCTTTATCGCCATCAACTGTGCCGCCATCCCCGAGCAGCTGTTGGAGAGCGAGCTGTTTGGCTATGTGAAGGGATCCTTCACCGGCGCCTCCAGCGGCGGCAAGCAGGGGCTGATCCAGGCAGCCCATCAGGGCACCCTGTTCCTCGACGAGATCGGCGACATGCCGCTCACCATGCAGGCCAAGCTGCTGCGGGTGCTGGAGCTGCGGGAAGTGACCCCCATCGGCGCCAGCCGGCCGGTGCCGGTGGATATCCGCATCATCGCTGCCACCCACCAGCATCTCGACCAGTACATCGCCGAAGGGAAGTTTCGCGAGGATCTCTTCTATCGCATCAACGTCATCCCTCTCAACCTGCCACCGCTGCGCGAGCGGGAAGGGGATGTGGAGCTGCTGACCCACTATTTTCTCAACCAGCACACCAGCCGGATCGGCACTGTCTACCCCGGTCTGACGCCGGAGGTGATGGCGCTGCTCAAGGGGTATCGCTGGCCGGGCAACGTGCGCGAACTGAGCAACCTCATCGAATATCTGGTCAACGTCAGCCAGGCCGGTGAAGTGATCGACAGCAGCCTGCTACCGCCCAACATCATCCGCAATCAGGATCCCCATCCGGTGGTCACCCAGACCATCCCCATCGTGCCCCTGAGCGCCATCCCGGGCGAACCGGTGGCAGCGAAAGGGCCAATGGCAGTGATGCCGGAGAAGTTGCAGGATCCCGCCCCGGGAGAGAGCGGGCTGGAGAGCATGGAGAAGCAGATGATCGAGGAGACTCTGCAGCGGCTTGGCAACAAGAAGCTGGCGGCGCAGGCATTGGGGATCGGGATCGCCACCCTCTATCGCAAGATAAAGAAGTACGATATTGCCGTGCAGGCCTGATGGTCTGGCGGTGTCTATTCAGCCCGTGTCATGCAATTGGTGATGCGGGCTTTTGTTGGGCGCAGCAAAAACAGCGCAAGAAGGTAGGGGGAGAGAATGCAAAAAGCCCGCTCGATGAGCGGGCTTTTCAAATCTGGTGCGTCCTAGTGGATTCGAACCACCGACCCCCACCATGTCAAGGTGATGCTCTAACCAGCTGAGCTAAGGACGCAGGGTGCGCAATGCGACTTTCTGTTTTGCAGGGGAGTGGTGGGTTTAATTGGATTCGAACCAACGACCCCTACCATGTCAAGGTAGTGCTCTAACCAACTGAGCTATAAACCCACATCTGCAAATTATTCAAACTGTTATGGTGCGTCCTAGTGGATTCGAACCACCGACCCCCACCATGTCAAGGTGATGCTCTAACCAGCTGAGCTAAGGACGCATAACAGCGATCTGTGATGGTGCGTCCTAGTGGATTCGAACCACCGACCCCCACCATGTCAAGGTGGTGCTCTAACCAGCTGAGCTAAGGACGCATCACAGAAAAGTGGTGGGTTTAATTGGATTCGAACCAACGACCCCTACCATGTCAAGGTAGTGCTCTAACCAACTGAGCTATAAACCCACTTCACTACGCCAGCACTGCTGGCGTGGTCGGCATACTACCCATGCCCCCCAAGGCTGTCAACAGGCCATACGCACAAAGGAGACTGTTTGCCCAGTTCTTGCGCAGCCTGTTGATTTTGCAGGCGAGTTGCCGCTTTTACTGGGCCCGAGACAGGGTGGTACACGCCTCCGGCGTCGCGAAGCGGCCATAGATATGGCGCAGGCGAGCCCCCAGCATCAGCGCGGCACTGGTGAGGCCGACGATAAAGCCAATCCAGAAGCCCTGCGGCCCCATCCGCGGTACCACCCAGTCGGTGAGACCCAGGATCATGCCGGTCGGCAGCCCCAGTCCCCAGTAGGCGACGATGGTGACGTAGAAGATCGCCTGGGTATCCTTGTAACCGCGCAGCGCAGCCGCCGCGACCACCTGCACCGAGTCGGAGATCTGGTAGACAGCGGCAAAGAAGAGCAGCAGGGCGGCCAGTGCAATCACCTGCTGATCATCGGTATAGATGGAGGCAATCTGCTCGCGCAGCAGCACCGTCAGCGCTGCGGTGAGGGCCGCAATGGCCATCCCCAAGAGCAGGCCGGTGCGGGCTGCGACCCGGGCGTGATGAGGCTGACCCTCGCCGATGCTGTGGCCAACCCGGATGGTCACACCCACCCCGATGGAGAGGGGCAGCATAAAGACCAGGCTGGAGAAGTTCAGCGCAATCTGGTGGCTCGCCACCGTTTCGGCACCGAAGGGGGCCAGCATCAGGGCCACCACGGTAAACAGGGTCACCTCGCAAAAGATGGCCATGGCGATGGGGAAGCCTAAGCGAAACAGTCGCCAGATCCGGCTGCCGTTGGGGCGTGCGAGTCGGGAGAAGAGGTTGATCTCCTTGAAATGAGAGGAGAGCTTCACATAGAGGATCATCGCCAGCAGCATGGCCCACAGCACGATGGCGGTCGCGACGCCACAGCCGACCCCGCCGAGCTTGGGCATGCTGAAGTGACCGTGGATGAAGATGTAGTTGGCGGGAATATTGACCGCCAGCCCGACAAAGCCGATCACCATGGTGGGCATGGTGTGGGAGAGCCCCTCGCTGAAGTTGCGCAGCACCTGGAACATCACGAAGGCGGGCAGGCCCCACAGGATGGCGTGCAGGTAGCCGGTGGTTTTGGCGGCCATAACCGGCTCAACATCCATGAACTGCAGCGCCAGCGGGCTGTAATAGAGCGCAATCATTGCCAGCGGGGTGACGATGAGCGCCAGCCAGAAGCCCTGATGGACGGCCGGGCGGATTTGATCCCGCTTGCGGGCGCCGTTGAGCTGGGAAACGATGGGGGTGAGCGCCATGATGATCCCCTGAACCAGCAGGATCACCGGTAGCCAGAAGCTGGAGGCCACCGACACGGCGGCCAGATCGACCGCACTCACCTGACCCGCCATCACGGTATCGACGAAGTTCATGGCGACCTGGGCGACCTGGGCGACCAGTATGGGGCTGGCTAGACGGACGAGCTGCTTCGCCTCGGACCAATAACGTTGCACTGACACCTCCGAGTGGATCAGATAGATAGAGAAAGAGCGGAAATCGGGAAGAGCCTTTGCACGCCCGGGCGGGCATGCAAAGGG
>NZ_CAWNWX010000100.1:17799-87700 GCF_963878195.1 Aeromonas sp. HMWF016 | reverse complement strand
GAAGGCGCGCCTATACCACCCCGAGAAGGGGGCGCCGACCACCTGGATCTACACCGTGATGCGCAACCAGTGCTTCGACATGCTGCGCCGGCGCCGTGCCAGCAAGGAGGATCTCTGTGCCGAGGAGCTGTGGCCGGTGCTGGAGTTTCAGGCCGAAGAGGAGCATCTGAGCGGGGGCGAGGATGCCGTGCTGACTCGCCAGATGGCCCACTACCTTGGCACTCTGCCAGAGCCGCAACAGCAGGTGGTGCGCGGCATCTATCTGCAGGAGTTCTCCCAGCAGGAGCTGGCGGAGCGACTCGGCGTGCCGCTCGGTACCATCAAGTCCCGCCTCAGACTGGCGCTACAGAAACTGAAAGAGCAAGTGGAGCAAGGCCATGATTAAAGCCCATCCGACCGACCCTATGCTGCGTGCCTTCGCCGCCGACGAGCTCCCTCTGCCGCTGGCGGTCGGGCTCTCCGCTCACTGCGAGCTCTGCCCTGATTGCGCTGCCCGACTGAAGACATTTGAAGAGGAGTTGGCGCAGCAATATCTTGCCTCGCCAGCAGAGCCTGAGCTGGCCCCCCGCGATGACGTGGCGCTGGACGCCGGATTTGATGCCATGCTGGCGGATATTCTGGCGCAGCCCGAACCGGTTGCCTCACCCGTTATCGATCTGCCCCGAGCCCAGCCCGCCGGGCTGGAGGTGGCCGGTCACGCCTACCGTTTGCCGCGGGTGCTGGCCCGCTACCGCTCGCCCAAGTGGCGCCATATCGGCGCCATTCGTCAGCAGAGTTTGCCGCTGGACGAGATGGGGGCCCGCGCCAGCCTGCTCCATATCGAGGCGGGTGGCCGCATCCCTGAGCATACCCATCAGGGCTATGAGCTGACCCTGCTGCTGGCGGGCAATATTCAGGATGGCGACACCCTCTATCAGGCCGGGGATTTTATCTGGCGCGATGCCAGCCATGCCCACAGCCCGCATACGCCGGATGGCTGCCTTTGCTACACGGTGCAGGATGCCCCGGTGCAGTTCACCAAGGGGTTGTCGCGGCTGCTCAACGGCATCAGTCAGCACCTCTACTAAACTGTGTGAGCCAATAGAAAAGGGACCAAGCTGGTCCCTTTTGTCATTTCATTGCTGGCTTCCGGTCAGGCGACAAACACCAGATAGACGGCGAACGCCACGATAAAGCGGTAGATGGCGAACGGGATAAAGTCGATGCGGCGGATCAATGCCAGGAAGGTCTTGATCGCAAACATCGCCACCACGAAGGCGGTGATAAAGCCCACTGCAAACATCGGGAAGTCAGCCATGGAGAGAAAGTCGCGGCTCTTGTAGAGATCCAGCCCGCTGGCCGCCACCATCATGGGCACCGCCATGATGAAGGAGAACTCGGCGGCTGCGTGACGGCTGATCCCCATCAGCATACCGCCGCTGATGGTGGCGCCGGAGCGTGAGAAGCCGGGCCACAGCGCCAGACACTGGAACAGGCCGATGCCGAACGCCTGTTTGTAGCTGATGTCATCCAGGGTTTCGGAGCGAACAGCCGGGCGGAACTTCTCGGCGATGATCAGCAGGATGCCGCCCGCAACCAGTGCATACATCACGGTCTGCGGGCCAAACAGGTTGGCCTTGATCCAGCTGTGGATGGCCAGACCGACCACGATGGCGGGCATCATGCCGAGAATGACGTGCACCAACGACAGGGTGGCGTGGCCCGGTTCCGGCTTCTGGCCGAAGTGGATGCCAATCAAACCAAACAGGCGGCGCCAGAAGACGGCAACCACCGCGAGAATCGAGCCAAGCTGGATCACTACTTCGAAGGTGGCAGCCTTGGGCCCTTCAAAGCCCAGCAGATGGCCGACGATGATCATGTGGCCGGTTGAAGAGACGGGGAGGAACTCGGTCAGCCCCTCGACGACGCCCAGAATAAAGGCGACCAGCAGGCTATAGGTGTCAGTCATCGAACAGAATCCTTGCTACGTTGATGCAAAAACGCCCCGGAAGGGTCTCGGGGCGGCTTATCTTGCTGGAATGTGACGGGCGCTGCTACGGAAAAATTGTGAAACCTTTAAGTCAGTCGCGGATAAAACGGTAGCGAGCCTGGTGGTGATAGCGCTCGCCCGGCAACAGCCAGGGGTCGCCCAGCTCGGGGCGATTGGGGCTGTCCGGCAGTTGTTGTGCCTCCAGACAGAAGCCGTCGTGATCCCGGTGCGCCAAACCCTGGCGATTCGGGGTATTGGCCAGCCAGTTGCCGGTGTAGAACTGCAGCGAGGGCTGGTTGGTGTAGACCTCCATCGCCAGCTGTCTGTCACCCGATACCACGCGAGCAGCCCACTCCTGCGCCGGGCCGTTGAGCACAAAGGCGTGGTCGTATCCCTTGGCCTGTTGCTGCTGGGGATGGCTGAGCCAATCCAGCCCGACAAGGCGCTCTTGGCGCAGATCGAACTGCCCCTCCACCGGGGTGATGGCGATCGGCAAACCGCTCGGGTCGGTCGGCAGGAAGTGGTCGGCATTGATGCTGATGAGGTGGTCACGCACATCGCCGCCGTCGGGGTTGTCATCGAGATTGAAGTAGGCGTGGCTGGTGAGGCTGACCGGCGTAGCGGCATCCGTGCTGGCGATGAAATCCACCACCAGATCGCTCTGCTCCAGCCGATACTCCAGGGTTACCCGCAGATTGCCGGGAAAGCCCTGCTCCCCTGCCCGGGAGAGCAATGTCAGTTTGACCCGATCCGCCTCCAGCTCCTTGATCTGCCACCGCTGGCGATGAAAGCCCGCCTGCCCGCCATGCAGGCAGTTGGGGGCCTGATTGGCATCCAGCGGCCAGCGCTGGCCATCGCGTAGCAGTTCGGCGCCGCCGATGCGGTTGGCAAAACGCCCGGCCACCGCGCCCAGCCACACCTGTTGGGTGGGATAGGCGTTGTCGACACAACCCAGCAGCACTTCGCGCCATTTGCCCGCCACCGGCAGGGTGAGGGAGGTGAGGGTGGCGCCAAAATCGAGGCCGCGCAGGCGCAGCCCCTCTTCGTTTTCCAGCTCGAATGGGGTCATGGCGCTGCTCATAGCTTGCCTGCACCGGCGCTGGCAGAGCAGACGTAGCAGTCAGCCTTGAGGCCAAAGCGGGTCGGATACTCGGCTTCAACCGCGGCGATCACCTCGGCCACTTTTTCCGGACGTAGCAGGGCGACCACGCAGCCGCCGAAGCCGCCGCCAGTCATCCGCACGCCGCCTTCGGTGCCGAGCTTGGCCTTGATGATCTCCACCAGACCGTCGATGGCGGGCACTGTGATCTCGAAGTCATCGCGCATGGCGGCGTGTGATTCGGCCATCAGCTCGCCGAGGCGGGTCAGATCGTGGCTGGCCAGTGCATCGGCCGCCGCAAGAGTGCGGGCGTTTTCACCAACCACGTGGCGGGCACGGCGGTAGCAGACCTCATCCAGCCCGGCCTTGCCCGCTTCCAGAGCCGCCAGATCGAGATCGCGCAGCGCCTTGACCCCGTAGTGACGGGCGGCCGCTTCGCACTGCTGACGACGGGTGTTGTATTCGCTGTCCACTAGACCGCGGCGCACGTTGGAGTTGACGATCAGCACCGCCAGATCCGCCGGCATGGGGATGAGGCGGGTCTCCAGCGAGCGGCAGTCGAGCAGCAGGGCGTGGTCGATCTTGCCGCTGGCGGAGATCATCTGATCCATGATGCCGCAGTTGCAGCCGACGAACTTGTTCTCCGCCTGCTGGCCGTTGAGGGCGATCTCGGCCTGACTGATGTCGAGCCCCAGCGCCTCCTTGAAGGCCTGACCGATGGCCACTTCCAGTGAGGCGGAGGAGGAGAGTCCCGCCCCCTGCGGCACGTTGCCAGAGACCACCAGATCGAGGCCGCGCAGGGCATAACCGCGCTCCTGCAGATATTTCACCACGCCGCGGATGTAGTCGCTCCAGCGCTGGCTGGGGTGGTGCTCGATGGGCTGGTCGAGGTCGAACTGGTCGCGCTGGTTGTCGTAGTCGGCGGCGATCACCTGTACTTGCCGGTCATCGCGCAGGCCGATGGCAACGCAGGTCTCGTAGTCGATGGCGCAGGGCAGCACGAAGCCGTCGTTGTAGTCGGTATGTTCACCGATGAGGTTGACGCGGCCGGGGGCGCGCACCAGCAGATCGGACGCTTTGGCAAACTGTTCGGCAAAAACGGTGCTGACGCGTTGGCTCGGGGTCATAGGGTCTCCTCATTGGCTTGGCCGGTCTGGTTGTAGTGAATGGGGCTCAGAGCGCGCAGCCGCTCGGCAGCCTGCTCCGGGGTAAGGTCGCGCTGGGTCTCTGCCAGCATCTCGAAGCCGACCATGAATTTGCGCACGGTGGCGGAGCGCAGCAGCGGCGGATAGAAGTGGGCATGCAACTGCCACGCCTCGGTGCAATCCGACTTGGGCGGCGCAAAGTGCCAGCCCATGGAGTAGGGGAAGCTGCACTCGAACAGGTTGTCGTAACGGCTGGTGAGCTCCTTGAGCGCTACCGCCAGATCCTGTTGCTGGGCCTTGGTCAGGTTGAGCATGGAGGGGACGTGCGCTTTGGGTAGCAGCAGGGTTTCGAACGGCCAAGCGGCCCAGAAGGGGACCACGGCAAGCCAGTGTTCGGTCTCCACCACGATGCGCGAGCGATCCGCCAGCTCCCGCTCGACATACTCCAGCAGCATGGGGCGGCCATGCTCGGCCAGCCAGTCACGCTGGTGCTGCTCTTCACGGGCGATCTCGTTGGGCAGGAAGTCGCTGCCCCAGATTTGGCCGTGGGGGTGCGGGTTGGAGCAACCCATGACGGCCCCTTTGTTTTCAAATACCTGTACCCACTCCCACTGGCTGGACAGCTCGGCGACCTGATCCATCCAGGTGGTGATCACCCCTTCGATGGCGGGCAGCGGTAGCTCGGGCAGGGTCTTGCCGTGATCCGGCGAGAAGCAGATGACCCGGCTGGTGCCGCGGGCGGCTTCCAGTTTCAGCAGGGGGTCACCTGTGTTGTCGGCGGCCGGGGTATCCTGCATCAGGGCGGCGAAGTCGTTGGTAAAAACGAAGGTGCCCGGATAGTCGGGGTTGATGTCGCCGGTGACCCGGGTGTTGCCCGCGCAGAGGAAGCAGTCGGGATCGTGTGCCTGTTTGGGGGTCTGACTCACCTTCTCCACCTGTCCCTGCCAGGGGCGTTTGGCCCGGTGGGGGGAGACCAGCACATACTGGCCGGTCAGCGGGTTAAAGCGGCGATGGGGATGATCGACGGGATTGAACATCATCTCTCCTGAATAAGATATGGAAAACTAAAGTCGTTTATTAACGGGGAGCAGGCAGGCCTACTCCTCGTAACCGTTCGGATTGGCGGATTGCCAGCGCCAGCTGTCGGCGCACATGGCGTCGATATTCCGGGTCGCCTGCCAGCCCAGTTCACGCTCGGCCTTGGCCGGATCGGCCCAGCAGGCGGCGATGTCGCCCGGGCGACGCGGTTCGATGCGAAATGGCAGCGGCTTGCCGCAGGCATTGGAGAAGGCGGCAACCAGCTGCAACACACTCTGGCCCTGACCGGTGCCCAGGTTGTAGGTGTGCACGCCACCCTTGCCGGCGCAGTGTTGCAGTGCCTTGACGTGCCCCTCGGCGAGATCCATCACGTGGATGTAGTCGCGCACGCCGGTGCCATCCACAGTTGGGTAATCGTTTCCAAAGACCGACAGGCAGTCGCGACGGCCGATGGCGACCTGGGTGATATAGGGCATCAGGTTGTTGGGAATGCCTTGGGGATCTTCCCCCATGGTGCCCGACTCGTGGGCGCCGACCGGGTTGAAGTAGCGCAGCAGGGTCATGCTCCAGTGCGGCTCAGCCAGCTGCAGGTCCTCGAGGATCTCCTCGATGATCAGCTTGGAGCGACCGTAGGGGTTGGTGGCGCTGCGGGGGAAATCCTCGCGGATCGGCAGACTGGCGGGATCGCCGTAGACGGTAGCCGAGGAGCTAAACACCAGATTGTGCACGCCAGCCCGCTTCATCGCCTGCAGCAGGGTGAGGGTACCGCCAAGGTTGTTCTCGTAGTAATCCAGTGGAATGCGGGTCGACTCGCCGACCGCCTTGAGGGCGGCAAAGTGGATCACAGCGTCGATCTGCTGCTCGGCGAAGATCCGGTCCAGCAGGGCGGCATCGCGAATATCTCCTTCATAGAACACGGGTTTCTGGCCGCTGATAGCCGCGACTCGTGTCAACACGCTGTGCTTGCTGTTGCAGAGGTTGTCGACCACGACCGGGGTCATGCCTGCGGCTTGCAGGGCCAGAGAGGTGTGGCTGCCGATATATCCGCAGCCGCCGGTGACCAGAACCTTCATCTTGCTCTCCACTGAAAATGACGCTGCAAGCAGTCTAGCCGAGGGGTTGGCTTGCAAACTGTGAACTTGCTTGCAAAACAGTGTAAACGATTACACTGTTTTTGTGAGTGGTTCTCTGGCAGATCGTGCGTTATCCCCTGTTTTCAATGGGGTTGGTGGGTATAATGGTCAATCTGTCGCAGAGTGAAATAAGTGAAAACAGCATGAGTACCATCAAGGATGTCGCCCGTTTGGCCAATGTGTCGGTGGCAACGGTTTCACGGGTGATGAACAACTCCCCCAAGGCCAGTGCCGCCTCCCGCGCCGCCGTCCAGCAGGCGATGGCGGAGCTGGGCTATACCCCCAACGCCAACGCGCGGGCGCTGGTCAGCCAGACCTGCGATACCATGGGTGTCGTGGTGGGTGACGTGGCCGATCCCTTCTTCGGAGCTCTGGTGAAGGGGGTCTCCGGCGTGGCCGTCGAGCAGAATCTCCACCTGTTGATGGGTAACGGTTTTCACAAGGCGCGCCAGGAGCGCGAGGCGATCGAGCTGCTGATCGGCAAGCGCTGCGAGGCGCTGGTGGTGCACAGCAAGGCGCTCAGCGACGAAGAGCTCTGCGACTACGCCATGCGGGTGCCCGGCATGGTGCTTATCAATCGCGATATTCCTGCCATCAAGGGGCGCTGCATTGCCCTCAACAACCGGCTGGGGGCCGCCACGGCAACCCGCCATCTGATCGAGCTGGGCCACCGCCACATCGCCTTTATCAGTTCGGATCACGCCATCGAAGATGCCACCTTGCGGCTGCAGGGGTATCAGGATGGATTGGCGGAGGCTGCCCTGACGGCGGATCCGGAGCTTATCGAGAGCGGTACGCCGAATGAGGAGGGGGGCGAGCGCGCCATGCTCAACCTGCTGGCCAAGGGGCTCAAGGTGACTGCCGTGGTGGCCTACAACGATGCCATGGCGGCCGGTGCCATCTCGGTGCTGGCGGACAACGGCCTGCGGGTGCCGGAGGAGGTCTCGGTGGTGGGCTTCGATGACATCATCTACGCCAGATACCTGAGGCCCAAGCTCTCCACCATGCGTTACCCCATCGAGTTGATGGCGAGTCAGGCAGCCAAGCTGGCGTTGCAGCTGGCGGCAGGGGAGAGCGAGGCACAGCAGAACCGCATCTATACCCCGACCTTGATCAATCGTCACTCGGTAGCGCCGGTTCGCGCAGGGTAGGGGCCGTTTGCGGCTCATTTCTCGAGCTTTTATTGTTTTACCTGTTTTTAATGGTTTTTACTCCGCTTTACTTAACAAAACCAGTGTAATCGTTTACATCTGTGTGAGCGAGATCGCCGATCCCTTGGCCACACTTCTCTAGACTGGAATACGTTTTCCAGTCATTAGGGAGAAGGGGAATGCTCAGGGATATAGTGGCGCGTCAGGATTGGCAGACTCAGGCGATTACTTCGGTAAACCGCCTGGTTGGCCATACCCCCATGTTCAGCTGGCGCAGTGAAGCGGATGCCAGAGACGATCTCCTTTCACCCTCACGCCGTTCACTGGATGGCGAGTGGTGCTTCTCCTTCTTTGCCGCTCCCGAGCTGGTGCCCGAGAGCTGGCTGGCGCAGGATTTGGTGGATGCCAGCCTCATTACGGTGCCGGGCAACTGGCAGCTGGATGCCGCCTATCCGGCAGCGCGGCCGCTTACAGACGGCCCCATCTACACCAACATCAAGTACCCCTTTCCCTGCGACCCGCCCCGGGTGCCTGCAGAGAACCCCACCGGTTGCTACTCCCGCGAGTTCGAACTCCCTGCTGACTGGCTGGCCAGCGGCCAGAGCCGGATCATCTTCGACGGGGTGAGCAGCGCCTTCCACCTGTTCTGCAACGGTCGCTGGGTGGGGTACTCCCAGGACAGCCGGCTGCCCGCCGAATTCGATTTGACTCCTTATCTGCAGAGCGGTCGCAACCGGCTGGCGGTGCTGGTGCTGCGCTGGTCCGACGGCTCCTATCTGGAAGATCAGGATATGTGGTGGCTGTCGGGGATCTTCCGCTCCGTCAGCCTGTTGCACAAACCGGCCCGCCATCTGATGGATATCCGGGTCACCCCCGAGCTGGACGCCTGCTATCGGGATGGCCGCCTCAAGATTGCACTGCAGGTCGCCAATGCGGCTGGTCTGTCGGTGGAGGCCAATCTCTATGACGGCGGCGAGCGGGTTGCGACCCTGCGCCAGCCGATCGGCACCCAAGCTATTGACGAAAAAGGGGCTTATGACGATCGCGCCGAGCTGTGGCTCGATGTGGCGGCGCCACACAAGTGGAGCGCCGAGACGCCTTATCTCTATCGTTTGACCCTGACCCTGCTGGACGAGCAGGGCCAAGCCATCGAGAGCGAAGCCCATGATGTGGGCTTTCGGACAGTGGAGATCCGTGGCGGCCTGCTGCGGGTCAACGGTCAGCCGCTGCTTATTCGCGGTGCCAACCGCCATGAACACCACCCCGCCAAGGGTTATGCCATCGATCGCACCACCATGGAGCGGGATCTGCTGCTGATGAAGCGCCACAACTTCAACGCGGTGCGCTGCTCCCACTATCCCAACCACCCCGCATTCTATCGTCTCTGCGATCGGCTTGGCCTCTATGTGGTGGACGAGGCGAATCTGGAGACTCACGGCATGACCCCCATGGGGCGGCTAGCGCGGGATCCCGCCTGGAGCAACGCCTTTCTGGAGCGGGCGACTCGCATGGTGGCGCGGGATTTCAACCACCCCTCGATCATCATCTGGTCGCTGGGCAACGAGTCGGGCTACGGCCCGGCCCACGATGCCATGTATGGCTGGATCAAGCGCAGCGACCCGAGCCGTCCGGTACAGTACGAAGGGGGCGGGGCCGATACCCCAGCCACTGACATCATCTGTCCCATGTATGCCAGAACCCATCAGGATCAGCCCTTCCCGGCGGTGCCCAAGTGGGCGTTGGCCAAGTGGATCGGCCTGCCCGGCGAGCACCGGCCGCTGATCCTCTGCGAATATGCCCACGCCATGGGCAACAGTCTCGGGGGCTACGCCCACTACTGGCAGGCATTTCGCGATCATCCACGCCTGCAGGGCGGGTTCGTCTGGGATTGGGTCGATCAGGGGCTCGACAAATACACCGCCGATGGTCGCCACTATTGGGGCTATGGCGGCGATTTTGGCGATCTGCAAAACGATCGTCAGTTCTGCTGCAACGGCCTGCTGTTCCCGGATCGCACTCCCCATCCCGCCCTGTTCGAGGCAAAACGTGCCCAGCAGCCGTTCCGCTTCACCCTGCTCGAGCACACCCCGCTGCGGGTGCGGATCGAGAGCGAATACCTATTCCGCACCACCGATAATGAGCGGCTCGACTGGCAGCTGTGCGAGAACGGCCATGTGCAGCAGCAGGGGGAATTATCCCTTGAGCTGGCGCCGCAGGGGGTGGTCGAGTTGACTCTGACCGAGATGCTGCCCGCCTTTGCGGCGGGCTCGCTGGCTTGGCTCGATCTGGCCATCGTTCAGCCACAAGCCACCCTCTGGTCGCAGGCGGATCACAAGGTTGCCCGTCAGCAGTTCACCCTGCCGACCCCCCTTGCCCTGCCTGCTCCCGCCGCTGCCGCTACCCTGACCGAGCTGCCGGATGGTTGGCTGGTCAGCGCTGCAAACAGCAAGTGGCGGCTCGACAAGCAGAGCGGTCGCATCACCAGTTGGCAAAAATCGGGGCAGGAGCAGTTGCTCGCACCGATCATGGATCACTTCTACCGCGCACCGCTGGACAACGACATCGGCACCAGCGAGGCGGATCACGCCGACCCCAACTCCTGGATTGCCCGCTGGCAGGTGTGTGGCCTCGAGCAGTGGCAGCACCGCTGTTTGGGGATCACGGCCGCCGGAGGGGATATCCGGGTCAGTCACGGCTACTTCCACCACGATGAGCTGCTGCTGGTGAGTCACTGGCATCACCGCTTTGCCGATGACGGTGCCATGAGGCTGGAGATAGAGACCGAGTTGGCGCAGGCGCTGCCTTCGTTGCCGCGGATCGGTCTGCTGATCCATCTGGCCGAGGTACCGGCGCGAGCCGAATGGCTTGGCCGTGGCCCTCACGAGAATTATCCGGATCGCCTGCTGGGCGCCGATCTGGGTCGCTGGAGCCTGCCGCTGGAGGCCATGCACACCCCTTACGTCTTCCCGACCGACAACGGTTTGCGCTGCGATACTCGCCAGTTGCAGCTGGGCGGGCTGTGTGTGAGCGGTACCTTCCATTTCAGCGTCAGCTGCTTCAGCCAGCAGCAGCTCGCTGCCACCCGTCACCAGAGCGATCTGGTGGCCGAAGAGGGGCTGTGGGTCTGTCTCGATGGTGCTCACATGGGGGTGGGCGGCGATGACTCCTGGAGCCAGAGCGTGCGCCCCGAGTATCAGCTGACTGCCCGTCGCTATCGCTGGCACTGCACCCTTGGTTGAGCTTTTTGACAACAGCCTGTTAGCGACTAGCCTCAATGCTGCGGAATAGATTGAGTCCAAAAATTAACACTCGAATTTATGTTTTTGAAAAATAAGAAAAAGATTCAATGTAACAGAGTGTAATCGTTTTCATTTTGTCGTCATGATCACAGAAGAAATGACAACAAATTGATTACATTGAATGGCGATTGCTCAATAGCTCGCCACCCTACAACTCATGGATAGATACATCGGAGCACACACAATGAAAAAAATGACGACCGTTGCTGCCCTGCTGCTGGGCCTGATGGCTGGTGCCACTGCTGCCCACGCTGAAACCCGCATCGGGGTGACCGTCTACAAATATGACGACAACTTCATGGCGGTCGTGCGCAAGGCGATCGAGAAGGAAGCGGCTGCCAACCCCGGGGTTGAGCTGCTGATGAACGACTCCCAGAACGACCAGTCCAAGCAGAACGACCAGATCGACGTGCTGCTGGCCAAGGGCGTGAAGGCGCTGGCCATCAACCTGGTTGACCCGGCGGCGGCACCGGTGGTGATTGAGAAGGCCCGTGGCGAAGATATTCCGGTGGTATTCTACAACAAGGAGCCGAGTGCTGCCGATCTGGCCAGCTACGACAAGGCCTACTACGTAGGTACCGACTCCAAGGAGTCAGGCATCATCCAGGGCCACCTGATTGCCAAACACTGGAAAGCCAATCCGGCCTGGGATCTGAACAAGGATGGCGTCATCCAGTACGTGCTGCTGAAAGGGGAGCCGGGCCACCCGGATGCCGAAGCGCGCACCACCTATGTCATCAAGACCCTGAATGACGGCGGCATCAAGACCCAGCAGCTGCACATGGATACTGGTATGTGGGATACCGCCATGGCCAAGGACAAGATGGACGCCTGGATCTCCGGCCCGAACGCCAACAAGATCGAAGTGGTCATTGCCAACAACGACGGCATGGCGATGGGCGCTGTCGAGTCGCTGAAAGCACAGGGCAAGAGTGCCATTCCGGTGTTCGGCGTCGATGCGCTGCCTGAAGCGCTGGCGCTGGTGAAGAGCGGTGCCATGGCCGGTACCGTGCTGAACGATGCGGCCAACCAGGCCAAGGCGACCTACGAGCTGACCAAGAACCTGGCTGAAGGCAAAGCGGCTGGTGAAGGCACCAAGTGGAACATCGTCAACAAGGTCGTGCGTGTTCCCTACGTCGGCGTAGATAAAGACAACCTGTCCCAATTCGAATAATTCCCTCCTCCAGGGCAAGGGAGATCCCCTTGCCCTTTTTTCAACCAGATGTGATGGCTGATATGACAACACAGCAACAATCAGAATGGCTGTTGGAGATGATTGACGTCAGTAAGAGCTTTCCTGGCGTCAAGGCACTCGATAATGTCAATTTACGGGTCCGTCCTCATTCTGTGCATGCGTTGATGGGCGAGAACGGGGCGGGAAAATCGACACTGCTCAAGTGCCTGTTCGGCATCTACGAGAAGGATCAGGGCAAGATCTTCTTCAAGGGGCAGGAGATCAACTTCACCTCCTCGAAAGAGGCGCTGGAGAATGGCGTCTCCATGGTGCATCAGGAGCTCAACCTGGTGCTGCAGCGCTCCGTAATGGATAACATGTGGCTCGGTCGCTACCCAACCAAAGGATGGTTTATCGACCATGGCAAGATGTACGAAGATACCAAGCGCATCTTCGAGGAGCTGGATATCGACATCGACCCGCGGGTCAAGGTGGCGACCCTCTCCGTCTCCCAGATGCAGATGATCGAGATTGCCAAGGCGTTCTCCTACGATGCCAAGATCGTCATCATGGATGAACCCACCTCCTCGCTGACCGAGAAAGAGGTGAGCCACCTCTTCAAGATCATCAACAAGCTGAAGGACAAGGGGTGCGGCATTGTCTACATCTCTCACAAGATGGAGGAGATCTTCCAGCTCTGTGACGAGATCACCATATTGCGGGATGGCCAGTGGGTGGCGACCCAGCCGCTCAAGGGGATGACCATGGATCAGATCATCGGCATGATGGTCGGCCGTGAACTGACCCAGCGCTTCCCGGAAAAAACCAACCAGCCGAAAGAGGTGATCCTCGAGATCGAACATCTGACGGCGAAGAACCAGCCCTCCATTCAGGATGTGACCTTCAACCTGCACAAGGGGGAGATCCTCGGCATCGCCGGACTGGTGGGGGCCAAGCGCACCGATATCGTCGAGACTTTGTTCGGTATTCGCGATCGCAGTCAGGGCAGCATCAAGCTGCACGGCAAAGAGGTGGCCAACCACAACGCCCACGACGCGATCCGCAACGGCTTTGCGCTGGTGACTGAGGAGCGCCGCTCCACCGGTATCTACTCCCGGCTCGATATCGCCTTCAACTCCCTGATCGCCAACATGGACAACTACAAGGGTTCTATGGGGTTGCTCAGCGACAACAAGATGAAGAGCGATACCCAGTGGGTCATCGATTCCATGCGGGTCAAGACGCCGACCCAGCAGACCCAGATCGGCTCCCTCTCCGGGGGCAACCAGCAGAAGGTGATCATCGGCCGCTGGCTGCTGACCCAGCCGGAGATCCTGATGCTCGACGAGCCGACCCGCGGCATCGACGTAGGGGCCAAGTTCGAGATCTATCAGCTCATTCTGGAGCTGGCGAAGAAGGAGAAGGGGATCATCATCATCTCCTCCGAAATGCCCGAACTGCTGGGGATCACCGACCGCATCATGGTGATGAGCAATGGTCGGGTCGCCGGGATCGTCAACACCAAAGAAACTGACCAGAGCGAGATACTGCGCCTGGCATCTCTGTACCTCTAGAGACAGGAAGACATTTATGGAGTCGGCTAAAAATTTCAATCTGATGCAGGCGCTCAAGGAAAACGCCATCTATTTGGTGCTGCTGGTGCTGCTCATGATCATCGTGATCCAGGAGCCATCCTTCCTGAGCCTCACCAACTTCAGCAACATCCTGACCCAGTCCTCGGTGCGGGTCATCATCGCGCTGGGGGTGGCGGGCATCATCATCACCCAGGGGACGGATCTCTCGGCCGGTCGTCAGGTCGGTCTGGCGGCGCTCATCGCGGCGACCATGTTGCAAGCGCTGACCAACGTCAACAAGGTGTTTCCCAGCTTGGGTGAGGTGCCCATTCCTGCGGTGATCCTGCTGGTGTGCGTGGTGGGTGCCCTGATCGGGCTGGTTAACGGTCTCATCGTGGCTTACCTGAACGTCACCCCGTTCATTACCACCCTGGGCACCATGATCATCGTCT
The DNA here is from genome assembly GCF_963878195.1 of Aeromonas sp. HMWF016. Taxonomy (NCBI): domain Bacteria; kingdom Pseudomonadati; phylum Pseudomonadota; class Gammaproteobacteria; order Aeromonadales; family Aeromonadaceae; genus Aeromonas; species Aeromonas sp. HMWF016. The sequence continues at coordinate 73,666 of NZ_CAWNWX010000100.1, read as the reverse complement.
ACGGCATTAACTCCCTCTACTTCGACTCGGTGGGTGCCTCGCCGGTAGCCGGTTTTGACCCCCGCTTCTCCAGCTTCGCTCAGGGCTTTATCCGGATCGGCGGCTTCAAGCTCTCGTACCTCACCTTCTACGCGGCCATCGCCAGCGTCTTTGTCTGGGTGCTGTGGAACAAGACCCGCTTTGGCAAGAACATCTTTGCCATCGGCGGCAACCCCGAGGCGGCCAAGGTCTCCGGCGTCAACGTGGCGGTCAATCTGGTGATGATCTATGCGCTGGCTGGGGTCTTCTACGCCTTCGGCGGCATGCTGGAAGCGGGCCGTATCGGTAGCGCCACCAACAACCTCGGCTTCATGTACGAGCTGGATGCCATCGCGGCGTGCGTGGTGGGCGGCGTGTCATTTGCCGGCGGGGTGGGAACGGTCGCGGGTGTGATCACCGGCGTACTTATCTTCACCCTGATCAACTATGGTTTGACCTACATCGGCGTCAGCCCTTACTGGCAGTTCATCATCAAGGGCGGCATCATCATTCTGGCGGTGGCACTGGACTCCATGAAGTACGCCAAGAAGAAATAACGATTGGCAGAGAGGGTTGGCAGTGCCAGCCCTCTCTTCTGGAGGGATCCCATGCCATTCAAGGTCAAGATTTACGTCCTGTTGCTGTTGGCCATTTTGGTCACCATCGGTACCGCCTGGTTCAGCGTCAATCACTTCATCAGCGCCTACATCCGCACCCAGGCGACCAAGAACATCAACGAACAGATCACCCTGGTCAAAGAGAAGCTGGCCAGCGACATCAATCAGAAAATCCTGCTGGCCGCCAACCTCAACTTCGGGGTGACCAACGTCAAGAAGACCCTGCAAGAGACCGGTTTTCACAACATCGTCAAGGTGATCGGCGACATGGCGTTCGACGTGAGCGGCGTCATCAACGACAGCGCAAAGGTCGATGCGCTGCGCAAGCTCATCCCTGCCGCCAACAACCAGATTACCGTCAGTCCGCTGCAACAGGTGGATGGCAAGCCGGTCATTACCATACTGGTACCGCGCGGTGCCGATTCTGCCTATCTCTACTACCTCGACATGAGCGAGTTCAAAGGCCTGCTGGAGAAGATGAGCGGCGAGGGGCGCTACTTCTCGCTGGCCGACGGGCAGGGCAATGAGCTCTACAGCAGCAAACCGCAGGGGGAGAGCGAAGCGCGCCCCAACCAACTGGATATTCGCGACAACAGCTGGACCCTGACCGGCTACATCGACCTCGACTACATCCAGGCGATGACCCGGGCACTCAACGGCCAGATCATCATGGCGCTGCTTGGTGTCGCCGTGGTGGTGATGGTGCTCGCCATACTGGCGCTCAACGTGGCTTATCGCCCTATCCTCTCGCTGCGGGATCTGGTGCTGGAGCTCTCTCGCGGCAGTGGCGATCTCACCCGTCGGCTGGCGGTGACCAGTACCGATGATCTGGGCCAGATTTCAGCCGGCATCAACCGCTTTATCGAGCGGCTGCAGGAGATGATGGGCGAGGTGCAGGAGGCGAGCGGCCAGCTCAACAGCGGCATTGCCGGATTGGCCAGCCAGACCGGCGCCGCCCAGTCATTGTTGGCGGATCATATACGGGAAACCGAGCAGGTGGTGACCGCCATCAACGAGATGAGCCGCACCGCGGTCTCCGTCTCCGAGAGTGCGGCCAGCACCGCCCAGCTCACCGGCCAGAGCCAGCAGCTGGCGAGTCAGTCCCGGCAGGTGGTGGATCAGGCGATGGCCAGCGTGATGGCGCTGGTGGACGAGGTGGAGGAGACCGCCCGCTCCATCGAAGCGATGCAGCAGGATGTGCAGCAGATTGGCTCCGTGCTGGGGGTGATCGGCAGCATTGCCGAACAGACCAACCTGCTGGCCCTCAACGCCGCCATCGAGGCGGCCCGTGCCGGTGAACAGGGCCGTGGCTTTGCGGTGGTGGCAGATGAGGTGCGCTCCCTTGCCGCCCGCACCCAGCAGAGCACGGCGGAGATCCAGACCATGCTGGCCAGCCTGCAACGGGGCAGCCGTACCGTGGTGGAGGCGATGGAGAACACCAAGCAGAGTTGTCAGGGGGCGGCCGAGAACACCACCCGGGTCAACGAGTCGCTGGATCTGATGGCGGGGGAGGTGGTGGAGATCAACGATCTCATCAGCCATATCGCTACGGCGGCCGAACAGCAGAGCGCGGTAGCCGAGGAGATCAACCGCAACATGAGCGCTATCGCCGAGGTGATCCGCCAGCTGACTCACAACGGGGAGGAGACGGTTGCCAGCGCCGGTTCGATGCAGCAGACCTACGACCGGCTCAGAGAGATAGTGAGCCACTTCCGGCTGCGGTAATGGCCGGATGCGCCATAAAAAAACAGGGCCAAGCGGCCCTGTTTTTTTATCCCTTAGAATCAACCGGCCTTACGGCGCAGATAGACCCCGGCTTCCATGTGATGGGTCCACGGGAACTGGTCGAACAGGGCGAAACGGGCGATCTCGTGGGTCTCGCCCAGCGCGGCCATGTTGGCCTGCAGGGTCTCCGGGTTGCAGGAGATGTAGAGGATGTTGTCGTACTCCTGCACCAGCTTGACGGTGGCATCGTCGAGACCGGCGCGGGGCGGGTCGACGAAGATGGTGTTGCACTGGTAAGCGCCAAGGTCGACCCCCTTGAGGCGGTTGAACTCCCGTTCGCCACGCATCGCCATGGTGAACTCCTCGGCCGACATGCGCAGGATGATCAGGTTGTCGACACCGTTGGCGGCGATGTTGAACTGGGCGGAGTCGACGCTCGGCTTGGCGATCTCGGTGGCCAGCACCTTGCGGAAGTTCTGCGCCAGCGCGATGGAGAAGTTGCCGTTGCCGCAATAGAGCTCCAGCAGGTCCCCTTCGCTCCCCTTGGTCACATCCAGCGCCCAGGCCAGCATCTGCTCGTTGATGGCGGCGTTGGGCTGGGTGAAGCTGTTCTCCACCTGCTTGTAGGTGAGCTGGCGACCCGCCACGTTGAGCTGCTCGATGACGAAGTCATCCCCCAGACAGATCTTCTGCTTGTGGGCGCGGCCAATCAGCTGCAATTCGAACCCTTTGGCGCGCAGGTCGGCCTGCAGCGCTTCGGCGGCCTGTTGCCACTCGGCTTCCAGCTTGCGGTGATAGAGCAGGCTGACAATGATCTGGCCGGACTGGGTAGAGAGGTAGTCGATCTGGAACAGCTTGCGGCGCAGCACCGGGTGCGGGCGCAACCCCTCCAGCAGCAGCGGCATCAACCGGTTGATGAGGCGGCTGGCGGTAGGGAAGTGGTCTATCTTGATGATCTCTTTGGTCGCCGGGGCATACATGCAGTGGAAGAGGTCGTCCCCTTCGTGCCAGATGCGAAATTCGGCGCGCATCCGGTAGTACTCCGCCGGTGAGCTGTGCACTTCCAGTGCCGGGAGGGTGAATCCGGCAAACAGCTCGGTGAGACGAGCGCTCTTTTCGTCGAGTTGAGCCTGATAATCGGCAGGGGTTCGAGGCGCCGGAGCGTTCGCGGAAGGCTGTTGGGACTGGGTCATAAATACCTCACATGCACACCGGCCGGGCCGGGTCGAAATCGGGGGAAGGCAACAGGCCACCCAAAGGGGCCCGATTTTAAAAGCCAGCCGCAGATTGTCCAGTATTTTGTGGTCAAGAAGTGTTCAGTCAGGCCGATAGCTGATCTACAGGCATGGTGGGAGGACACATTATGCAGATCGAAGGCGTGGGCGCAGCCCAACCCAAGGGAGTGGGTGTTTCTCCCAAATCGCCGCAACAGGCAGAGTCAAAACCGGTGAGCCGCGAGGAGGAGGTCTCCTTGCACAAGCCGCCAAAATGGGCGCAGGTGCTGATCCAGCAGGCGTTGCAGTTCTCGCTGGAGATCAACGGCCAGGGCTATCAGGCCCCGAAGGTGAAGGAGCCCGAGGAGATCACGCCGGAGACTCTGTTCGACTTCCAGTCGGTGGCGGACAACGTGCTGCAGTTCGTCACCGGACGGCTCGGCGCCGCGCGGGCTGATGGCAAATCCGACGACGACCTGACAGGCATGATGGAGCAGGCCCGCAAGGGGGTCGACAAGGGCTTTGGTGATGCCCGCAAGCAACTGGGGGACTGGGCGACCGACAATGAGGATATCAAGACCGGCATCGATCAGAGCTATAAGCTGATCCAGAAGGGGCTCGACGAGTTCGAGAAGGAGTTCTTCGGCAAGGTCTCTCCCACCGACATGGGGGCGGCCGAGATGGCCAGCCGCCAGCAGGGCTATCTGGAGATCCAGACCAAGGATGGCGACAAGGTGGTGCTGCGCTTCAACGACAACTGGCAGACCAAGTCCCAGAAGGATGACAGTGGCAGCCAGTTCAGCCTCAAATCGAGCCAGAGTTTCAGCTTCTCGCTGGAGGGCGACCTTAACAGTGAGGAGATGGACTCCATCGGCAAACTGGTGAAGGGGATCGACGATCTGGCCGGAAATTTCTTCTCTGGCAACTTCGATGATCTGCTGAAAAAGGCGGGCGATCTGAAGCTGGATGATAGCCAACTGGCTTCCTATTCACTCAAGCTCAAGCAGAGCGTCAAGCTGAGTCAAACCTATCAGGGGGCGCACTCCCTGCAGGAACTGCTCAAACCGTTTGCCGACTATCTGCCCAAGCTGGATCAGGTACAGAAACAGGCCGATGCAGTGCTGCCGGATTCCCAGCAGCAGGCGTTGACCCCTGCGGTACTGGCTGCTCGTGGTCAGGGCGATCCGGCGCAGGTGAGCAGCTTTACCAGCTTCAACCAGCGGATGCTGGAGGCGCTGCGGATGATCAACCAGTTCCAGCCGTCTACTGAGCCCGCTGGCAAGAGCGTCTGAGCCGCCAGCACGCAACCCAAGCCATAACCTGCCGTTTGCCAGCCCCTCCCGGGGCTGGCAAACTGGCCTTTTCTCCAATCCGGTTGCCCCATGAACCCCAAGAAGCCAAGAGACAAGCGCGAGCTCTGCTACCCCTTTATCTTCGAAACCTCGCTCAAATGTGATTTTGAGATCGCCACTGACGAGCTCTGCTGTCAGGTCGGGGCCGTGCTGTCACACCTTGCACCGGATGCCGATACCGAGCCCATGCTGGCGGATCTCGCGGCGTTGCAGCGCCTTATCTACAACCTCAACGGCTCGGTGCGCGGCAAGCTGGGGATCTTCGACGCAGACCTTGAGTGGCTCAAGGCCCGTTACGATCACTACAACGAGGCGAGCCGGGGCCGGGTCACCGGTTTTGTACTGCCGCAAGGGCCGCAGCCGATCCCGACCCTTCATCTATGCCGCTGTGGCAGCAAGAAGGTGGTGCGACTGCTGGTGCGCCTCGAGGAGAGTGGTGTCAGCTTCGACCCCATCCTCTACCGCTTCGCCAACCTGCTGGCCAACTTCTTCTTCGTGCTCACCGTCTATCTCAAACAGCTGTGGCAGGTACCGGAAGTGCCCTACGTCAGCATCAACTACTGACGCTCAGCCCGGCTCGCTGGTGGCCTGCACAAGGCTACGGCTGGCCAGCTGTGGCGTATAAAAAAACCGGAGCCCACAGGCTCCGGTTTTTTATTGGCGAGATAACGCCCCTCAACTGGAGAGCAGCACCCGGGCCGAGTTGGCCGGGATGGTCAGCTGCAGCTCCCCCTGCACCACCTCGAACTTCTCGCCGTTGAAGGCGTCAGTGAAGCGGCTGGCAGGGCTGGCGGTTTGCCACAGGGGCAGGCTGATAGTGCGCGGCTCGCTCGGATGGCGGTTGCAGGCCACCACCACCTGATCGCTTTGCAGGGTACGGGCGAACACATAGCTGTGGGGCCCGGCGTAGAGGGTCTGGATATCGCCACGGCGCAGGGAGGGGCGCTGGCGGCGGATCTGGATTAGCCGACGATAGTGGTCGTGCAGCACATGATCCCAGTCTGTGGTATCCCACGGGAAGCAGCGGCGGCAGTCCGGGTCGTTGCCGCCGGAGAGCCCCACTTCATCGCCGTAGTAGATGGAGGGCACGCCGATATAGGTGAGCAGCAGGGTGGCGGCCAGCTGCATCCGCTGTTTGTCCTCTCCCAGCAGATGGAGGAAGCGAGCGGTGTCGTGGCTGTCCAGCAGGTTGAACTGGGCCAGCTGGTTCTTGAACGGGATATGGGCCCGCGCCAGCTTGAGCCAGCGATCCAGCTCTTCGGCGCTGATCTTGATGGGGTGGTAGGCGATATCCTGCCCCGCCAGGAAGGCGCGGACCGGGTGGGCGAAGCCGTAGTAGTTCATGGCGCCATCCTCCTGATCCCCTTGCAGCCACTGGCTCGCCTCGAAGAAGTGTTCGCCGAGCACATAGGCGTCCGGGTTCTCCTGCTTCACCGCGCCGCGAATGGCGCGTACGTGACTGCGATTGCCCTCGGCGGTGCCGCGCTCGCCCAGCATGTGGATGACGTCAAAGCGCCAGCCATCGATCTGGTAGGGGGCGCGCATCCAGTAACGGAGGATGGCGTCGTCGGCCCGATAGACGGCGTCCTGTACCTTCTCGCAGGAGAAGTCGAGCTTGGGCAGGCTGCGAATGCCCTTCCAGCTGACGTAATCCCCTTCTTTATCAAAGGTGTAGAAGTTGCGCCACGGGGAGTCCGGGTTGCTCTGGGCGCCCAGTGGCGGGCAGAACCAGGGGTGCTCGGTAGAGGTGTGGTTGACCACCGCATCGAGGATGATCTTCATGCCGCGCTGGTGCAGGTTGCGGGTCAGCTCGGCGAACTGCTCGTTGCTGCCGAGGTGGGCGTCCACCTTGAAGTAGTCCTGAGTGTCGTACTTGTGGTTGCTCGGTGAATCGAAGATGGGGTTGAGGTAGAGCGCCGTCACCCCGAGAGATTGCAGGTAGTGCAGCTTGGCATCGATGCCTGCCAGATCGCCGCCGTAAAATTCGCAGGCGCCGTGGCCCTCTTCGTGGTGACTGACCGGCTCGCCCCACGCCTTGCTGATCACCGCCTTGCCACGGTACTCGTACTCGTGATGCTTGACGCTGAGCGACGGATCGCCGTTGCAGAAACGGTCGGGGAAGATCTGGTAGAACACCTGATCCTGCACCCAGGCCGGTGGCTGGTGCAGGCTGTTGAAGCGAAAATGTTGCTCCCGTGGCGGCATGGACGCGCTGACGCCCGCCCCGTGCAGCCACCACTGCTCCTCGTCGGTGAGGCACTTGAAGCTGTAGAGGTGGATATCCTGCCCCTTGCCAAGCGGCAGGTTCACCTGCCATACCTGCAGCCTGTCGCGGGTCGAGAGCGCCGTCATCGGGATCAGGTACTCCTCGTTGTCCGGCTCGTGGCGCAGCCACACCTCGCGGATGGGGGCATCCAGCTCGCTGAACAGGGTCAGTTGCAGGGCATCGGCGCTCTCTTTGAGCCAGGGCGCCACCTGGGGATGAAACAGAAACGGATGGGTCATGATGCTTATTGAGTCAGAAGATCGGCGAGGGCATTACCCTGTTCATGCAGTGTTTCGAGCTGGCCGGCTAGCGACTTGGGATCCAGCCCCAGCTGATCGGCGAGCGGTTTGGGGAAGCGGGCGATGATGGCCTGAGCAGGCACCCCGGCGTTCCAGGCGAAGGAGATGAAGACCGCCAGACGGATCAGTACCGCCTCCTTGCTGACCGGATCGTGGGAGAGGGGATCCAGCTGCTGGGAGATGGCGTCGACGAAGCTCTCCGACAGGTTCCAGCGCCGCGCCAGCTCGGCACCGAGCTGGGCATAGTCATAGCCCAGCATTTCACGCTGGGCCTCGACCCGGCTGCTCCCCTTCTGGATCGCCAGATTGATGAGCTCCGCCTCTTCCGGCAAGGTGCTCTGGATCAGCAGTTCGCCGATGTTGTGGATGAGGGCGCAGGTGAAGGCGGTCTCGGGGTCGAGCACCCTGGCCTCCTGCGCCAGCGTCTTGGCGATGGTGGCGACCTGAAAGGTCTCGGTCCAGAACTTGTTCTTGTCGAAGCTGGGGGGCGCCTTGAAGCTGCCGATGATGCCGGAGGCGACCACGATGGAGCGCAACCGGTTGAAGCCGAGGCGGATCACCGCCTGATCGATGGAGGTCACTTCGTTGCCACGGCGCAGGGCGGCCGAGTTGGCCATCCGCAGCACCTTGACGCTGATCACCTGATCCATGGCGATCTTGGCCGCAATCTCGTCGATGCGGGCATTTTCGTCGTTGAAGCTCTGCATCAACTCGTGCAGCAGCTTGGGAATGGTGGGGAGTTGTTTGATCTTGTCAAACAGACGATCCATCGACATGGCTGAGGCAGCCTCCATTGCGAACACTGCCTCATATTGTGCCACAGCCGGGCAACATGTTCCTGTTTGTAATGCCGGTTTGTGAGCCCTAGAGCACCCAGTCGCGCAGGGTGTATTCCAAACGGTGCTGTTTGCCCTGCAGAACCAGGTTTTGGCTGGAGCCGCTCAGGGTCGCCCCCTCGGTCAGAGTGGTCAACACGGCCTGCTCTATGGTGTCGAGTGGGGGCATGCAGGCCATCTCGGTGCTGCCCAGACTGGTGACCCAGAACCTGTCCCCTTTCATATGACCCTGACCGAAGTAGCGGTTGCAGCCGGCGATACCGTTGACGGTGAAGTGCTCGCCGATCTCGAAGTCGGGCGGATTGTCGCGCAAGGCGGCAACCGGTTCGCCATCCAGCTTGCTCAATATCCAGTGGTGATGTTGCAGATCCTGCCGGACAAAGCTGGCTGAACTGCAGCCGACGAGCAGGAAGAGGGGGATGAGCAGGAGTGACAATCTGGACATGGCGGGGCTCCGGTTGATGGGAGCCGCAAGCATAGCCTGTTTGCTTGCCCTGTAGCAGGGCGGAAGCTGGGGCGACCGACCGCTTCTGTCGCCCCTCTGCCGCCAGAGTGTCGTTAAATGGCAACACTCTGGCGATTTAGTCCCATTCAGGGCTTGGCTGCGAAGATCCGCTCGGCATAACGGGCCAGCCCGGCAGCTACCGAGCCGAAGTCATCGCCACCCTCGAGCGGGATGGTCGGCAGCTTCTGGCGGATAAAGCTGGCGATCAGCGGCGAGCGGGCGCTACCGCCGGTGACGAAGATGCGGTCGGGTTGCACGCCAGCGGCGGCGATCGCCTCATCCATCAGCTCGCCAATCTTCTCCAGCAGCAGGGCGGAGGCGCCGGCCAGCTGCTCGCGGGTCAGCTCTGCCTCCAGCCCTTTTTCCAGCTCGCTCAGGGAGTGGCGGCTGCTCTCCTGCTCCGAGAGGGCGATCTTGCCCTGCTCGGCGCGCCAGACCAGCTGGTGGCTCAGCTTGTGGGCCCGCAGGTTGGCAAGCCGCCCCAGCTTGCTGCCGGGCTGGCTGTCCAGCTGCAGATCCTGCAGCTGGCGGGCGGTATCGAGACTGTAAAAACGGCTCTGGGCGCTGACGTCGTTGATGGCGGCTGCATCCCAGAACAGCGGGTGGGGCAGCGGCTTGCCGGTTTTGAGCACCTCATGCATGCCGAGCAGCGGCATCATCCCCTCCACCGTCAGGCGGATGTCGAAGTCGTTGCCGCCGATCCGCTGGCCGCTGTGGCCGAGCAGATCGTCGGTGCGATCGAGCCGGTCACGGTAGCTCGGGCCCATCCGCAGCATGGAGCAGTCTGTGGTACCGCCGCCAATATCCACCACCAGCACCACGGCGTCTTCGGTGAGGCGCGCTTCGAATTCAAAACCGGCCGCCACCGGTTCGTAGAGAAACTCCACCTGCTCGAAGCCGGCGATGCGGGCTGCCTCGCTCAGAATGGCGATGGCCTGACGGTTGCTCTCTTCCCCAGCTAGCCCCTGAAAGTTGACCGGACGACCGATCACCGCCTGACGGATCGGGGTGCCGAGCTGTTGTTCCGCCTGCTGGCGGACGTGGAGCATCATGGCGCAGACGATATCTTCGAACAGGGCGATCTGGGGGGCCTTGAGGCCGTAGGCGCCGAGGAAGGATTTCGGCGACTTGATGTAGTAGCCCTCGTCCGGCTCCTCCAGATAGCGCTCCAGCGCCGCGGAGCCAAAGCTGAGCTCGTCGATCAGCCCCTCTTCGCGCATCTGGCGTCGCACCGCCTGGGCCCGGGTCACCACGGGGCCGCGCAGCTTGAGATAGGCCGCCTGCTGGCTGTCGGTCAGCCCTTCGGCCAGCAGGCCGGCGATGGCGTCCCGGTGCGGCGCGTGCAGGGTGGAGGGGAGGTAGCGGGATGGGCCGAGATTGAGCAGCCGCGGGCTGCCCTGTTCCATCACGGCCACGGCACAGTTGGAGGTACCGTAATCAAATCCGATAAACATGGGCAGTCAGCTCCTTGGAAAAAAGGGGAGCTAGCCTACCCGATGGCGCCGGGTCTCACAACCCGGCGTGCAGAGATGAGGCGCTGCAATAGCGCGCGGGGGGGTTACTCGACCTCGTTGTCGCTGCGGCCCTGACTCTCGATAGCCTGAATGTTGCCGAGGGTGGTGTCGGCGATGGCGTGCAGCGCCTCGCGGGTCAGGAAGGCCTGATGACCGGTGAACAGCACGTTGTGGCAGGCTGACAAACGGCGGAACACATCATCGGTGATCACCTCGTTGGACTTGTCGGAGAAGAAGAGATCCTCTTCTTCTTCGTAGACGTCCAGCCCCAGTGCGCCGATGCGGGAGGTCTTGAGCGCCTCGATGGCGGCGTTGGAGTCGAGCAGGCCGCCGCGGCTGGTGTTGATGATCATCACCCCGTCCTTCATCTTGGCGAACGCCTCCTGATTGAGCAGGTGGTAGTTCTCTTTGAACAGCGGGCAGTGCAGGCTGATGATGTCGGACTGGCGGAACAGGGTGTCGAGATCCACATACTCGGCCCCCAGCTCGATGGCAGCTGGGTTCTGGTAAGGGTCGTTCACCAGCAGGCGAACCCCGAAGCCCTTGAGGATGCGCAGGGCGGCCAGGCCGATCTTGCCGGTGCCGATGACGCCGACCGTCTTGCCATACATGTTGAAGCCGACCAGCCCTTCCAGCGAGAAGTTGGCGTCGCGGGTGCGCTGATAGGCTTTGTGGATGCGGCGGTTGAGGCACATCATCATGCCGACCGCATGCTCGGCGGTCGCCTCGGGGGAGTAGGCGGGCACTCGCACCACCTTCAGCCCCAGCTCCTTGGCGGCGGCCAGATCCACGTTGTTGTAACCGGCGCAGCGCAGGGCGATGACTCTGGTGCCGTTGGCTGCCAGCTCGGTCAGCACCTCGCGGTCGGCGTCGTCGTTGACGAACAGACACACCACGGGGAAGCCGTGGGCCAGTCGGGCTGTCTTGGCCTCCAGCCGCACATCGAAGAACTCCAGTTCAAAGCCAAAGCGGCTGTTGGCCTGGTTGAAATGCTCTTTGTCATAGCTCTTGGTGCTGAATACGGCGACTTTCATGGTGTGCTCTCCGCAGATGATTTGTAGTTAAATTACAACAAAGCGAGTCAACTATCACCGGACAAACCGGCTGGTTATTGCCCCCACGGCATGATGGGGACGGCGCTGACTGCACTCTTGTACGAACCATCCACCAGCTTGGTGCTGTAGGTCAGATAGACCAGTGCATTGCGCTTCTGGTCGTAAAAGCGCACCACCTTCTGCTCCTTGAACACCAGCGAGGTGCTGACGTCGAACACCTCTTCCCCCGCTTTCAGCTTGGCGGGCAGAGTGATGGGGCCAATCTGGTGGCATGAGAGGGAGGCGTGGGAGGGATCTTCCGCCAGCCCGAGCCCGCCCTTGACGCCGCCGGTCTTGGGGCGCGCCAGATAGCAGGCGACGCCGTCGATGCGGGGATCGTCGAACGCCTCGACCAAGATCTTGTGGTTGGGGCCGAACAGCTTGAAGGCGGTGCTCACCTCGCCGACGGTATCAGCCTTGTCGGCCAGCGCCGGACCGGCAAACAGGGCGCCCAGCAGCAGGGGCAGGGCGCGGCGCAGAGGTGAATTAAGTGTGTGGCGGTATGACATGGTCTCTCCTGTTGGCCCGGCATCCCTCAATAGGGAATGCCCAGGCGACGATAGAGGCTGGCAAGCACCCAGGCGGGGCCTATCAGCAGAAATTGCAGGTCGGCGAGGAAGGAGGGGCGTTTGCCCTCGATCCTGTGGCCGACAAACTGGGCTATCCAGAGCAGCACGAAGATCAACAGCGCGGGCCACAGTAGCGACCCCTGCCACTGGTGGCAGAAGGCCAGCCCGAGCGCGGTCAGCCCCGCCATCCCGACGAACAGGGCAAACGACAGCTGCAGGTAGAAGGCCAGCACCGGAATGGCGGCCACCGCCGCCCAGTTGAGCCCCGCTGGCAGCGGCCCGGCGGGCAGACTCCAGAGCAGCCCCAGCGAGCAGAGATAGATGCCCGGCACTGCCAGCTTGTGGATGGCGACGTTGACCGGATGGCGATGGCTCTGGCCGTACTCCTCAAACCACTCTTCGATTCCCTTCATGGCACCTCCCTGGCACGCACTCTGCTTCGCTGCTCTGGCCGCCCCCGGTAAACGGGCGCGGCATCGCAAGCATGATGGCGGAAGCGCGCGACCAATGCCAGATGGCAACCCCGGCTCATGCAGCGTTCTGATCAGATAGCGGCAGATGGTAATGCAAGAGGGTGTGTGTGGATCGGCTGATGGCCTTTGTGGGCCTGTGCACCGTGCTGACCGCCTGCCCGGCGGGCTTTCGCATCGCTATAAATTTAATTTATGGATTTTCCCTTTATGGCCCAATTTTAACTTATAGCTAGCCGGATCCCGCCATAGGCGCAGCTCTGCGCCCGTCAGCGGCTGTCACAGGTGGTTGTCCGATCCGGGGAAGGGGGGCGCAGTTACATCAGGATTGGCGGGAGGTGGCGACAGTACCGCCCCTGACGGGGCGGCTGGCATCTTATCCCTGCGGGGGATACTCCCAATATTGCGCCGGAATGCTCTTGAGCAAAGGGGTCATATCGGGGTTGGGCAGCTGGATGGTGACCCGCTGGTCGAGATTGGCGCTGGCCAGCGCTTCGCGGATCTTCGGGTTTTCACGGAAGAACTGCATGAAGCTGCCGTCGGCATAGGCCCGCTCCATGCCGGTCTGGAGCGCCTTGGCCAGCTCGGGGTACTCGGGGCTGACGAAGAAGAACTGGGCGAAAGGGTAGCGGATCAGCAGATGCTGCTCGATGGCGAGGTTGGGATATTGGGCCACCAGCTCGCTGCGCTCGGCGAAGATCTCCACCAGTGCGCGCGGAAAGAAATCGACCTTGTCGCCGTCGTTGATCAGGCGAAACAGGCTGCTGAAGCGACCGGAGTAGGTCGGGATGCCGGCGCTTTCCAGAATCTTGTTGTCGGCCCAACCGACCCCTTGCGCCGCTTTCATCTGCCTCAAATCAGCCAGGGTATTGATCTGGTTGAACTTCTCCTGGGCATCAGCGTGGATGAAGGAGAGGCGCAGCCCTTCCAGACCGCGAAACAGCGGAATAGGGACGGCAAGCAGGGAGGATTCGAGCGCGCTGGAGGTGCCCATCCAGAAGACATTGATGGTTTTGCCCTTGCTCAGCTGCTGCTGCAGGGTGAACTGGTTGAGATCGAGCTCGACGGGCTGGATGCGAAAGGGGGTGCCGGAGTGGGTCAGGGCCAGTTCCAGCAGCTTGTACTGGTACTCCTGATCGAGATTGTTGACGGGGCGACTGGGCACTTTGACCGTCAGAACCTGTGCTTGCGCCAGCAGCGGCAGGCACAAGCACAGTTTGATGAGCCATTTCACTCTCTGTTCTCCTGTAGAGTCCGGGACGTGCCCGGAGTCTAACAGAACTTTTCACCCTCTTGCTGCGGCGCGGTGTGCAAGATTCGGGCGTTGGCCCTCGCTTGCCGACCGCCTATTGCTGCCAGAGGAGAGTGGTTTCCCGGATAGGATCAGGCGACGCGGCGGAACACGTGGGTATCGTTGAATTCCTTGGTGCTCTGGCACTCGACGCAGAAACGGGACTCCGGACGGGCATGCAGACGCTTGAGAGAGATCTCGTCGCCGCAAGATTCGCAGTAACCGAAATCCCCTTCGCTGATGCGCTTCAGGGCACCGCGCAGTTTGCGCAGGTGCAGCTTGTCGTGCTCGATGCGGTTCAGCTCCAGACGGCGGGCTTCCTCGATGCTGGCACGGTCAATTTCATCGGCCATCTCGTTGGTGTCGGTGGCGATGGCCTGGCTGGCCTGGGAGTTGAGGCGATCTTCGAGTTCGAGGATCTGGCGCTCGATCTGTCCCTTGTAAAAGGCCAGTTGGTCTTCAGTCATGAAATCACACATACGATTTACTACCAGTCAGTTTACTAACCCAATTATCCCTGTTTATGGGGGCTGTCTGCCTGCAGACCAAGCCCTTGTATCCCGATTTGCACCGTTTTCATGCAAGAGAGTGCAAATCAGGGCGGGCCTTGTACCAAAAAAAAGCAGCCAAGCAAAGCAAATAGGATACGGATTGTGCGCCTTTGCAAAAAAATGGCCTCTTTAGCGGCTGATCTGACGGGATCTGACATCTGGTTCTGGCCGGTTGGCACCGGCTTTGCAATGGCGAGAGGCGAGGCCACGAGTGTTTAGTATTTGGTGCCGAATTGGTCATTATATGCGCCGTTATTTATAGTTTTTTAAACACACACCCTTGACATTGCCCTTGATGGCGGGCTTTTATGGTGGTGTTGATTACAATTTTATAACAAGGGTGTTCCATATATTAGACACCCTTGCCAATGGCAACCGTAGAGTCGGGGTTTAACATGGACAGTATCAAGGGCTGGATGGAGAGCAATCGCATCACGGAAGTGGAGTGTCTGTTCCCGGATTTCACCGGCAATGCCCGGGGAAAGATCATTCCAGCCAACAAGTTTTTGCGCGAAGGGGGCATGCGACTGCCAGAGGTGATCTTCACCCAGACAGTGACAGGTGAGTATCCGGATGACGACAGCATGATCGACCCGCTGGAGCGGGACATGCAGCTCTATCCCGACCCCAATACCATCCGCTTTGTCCCCTGGGCGCTGGAGCCGACTGCCCAGGTGATCCACGACTGTTTCGACGTCAACGGCAAGCTGATCGACATAGCGCCGCGCTCCGTGCTGCGTCGCGTTTTGTCATTTTACGAGAAGCAGGGGTGGAAACCGGTCGTGGCGCCCGAGCTGGAGTTCTATCTGGTCACCCGCAACGAAGACCCCGACTATCCGCTGATGCCGCCGGTCGGCCGCAATGGTCGCCCGGAGACCGCCCGCCAGTCGTTCAGTATCGATGCGGTCAACGAATTCGACCCCATCTTCGAAGACATGTATGACTACTGCGAGGCGCAGGAGCTGGAGGTGGATACCCTGATCCACGAGTCCGGCGCCGCCCAGATGGAGATAAACTTCCTGCACGGGGATGCCATCGATCTGGCCGATCAGGTGTTCCTGTTCAAGCGCACCATGCGGGAAGCGGCCCACCGCCACGGCATCTACGCCACCTTCATGGCCAAGCCGATGAGCAACGAGCCGGGCTCCGCCATGCACATCCACCAGAGTCTGGAGGATATGAACGGCCGCAACCTGTTCGGTACCCCGGATGGCGGCAACTCCGAGCTGTTCATGCACTTCATCGCCGGTCTGCAGAAATACACCCCGGCGGTGACCGCCCTGCTGGCCCCCAACGTCAACTCCTACCGCCGCCTCACCTTCGGCGAGAGCGCGCCGCGCAACGTCCAGTGGGGCGTGGAAAACCGTACCTGCGGCCTGCGGGTGCCCTTCTCCGACCCCAGTGCCCGCCGGGTGGAGAACCGCTTCGCCGGGGCTGATGCCAACCCCTATCTGGCGCTGGCCGCCACTCTGGCGTGCGGCTATCTCGGCATGATGGAGAAGCTGGAGCCGCTGCCGGAGATGAAATCGAGCGCTTACGAGCTGCCCTACAGCTTGCCCCGTTCGCTGGAGGAGGCGCTCAGCCATCTGGAGCAGTGCGAGCCCATCAAGGAGATGCTGGGCGAGCGCTTCACCCGTGCCTTTGTGGCGGTCAAACGCAAAGAGTACGAGACCTACTTCGGGGTGATCAGCCGCTGGGAGCGCGAGTTCCTGCTGCTGAACGTCTGACCCTGATGCGTGCCGGCCACGCATCGTCCGATCCGGGGAGGCAGGCTGCCTCCCCTGCCTGTAACCGGTAATACGGGATGGAGGTGTGCCTCCGCCCGCGGATGGTTGTGAGCGAAAAGTGGCTCGCCACCGCTCTGGTTGTGCATGGTTGATAACAGTTTTTGGCTCGAATTAAGAACGCGAGGAGCAAGCCGCGCTGCAGCCGCAGGCCGTCCGAAAGTGGCCGTGACTGCGGGAGTGCCAGCCCTCCTGATTATGTGACGAACAGATCCAGCTAAATCGAAGGAACCGAGGAGCTAACAATGCAACAGACTACTCGTGAGTGGCAGCAACAGGATGCCAGCCACCACCTGCACCCCTTTACCGACTTTCAGGCCCTGAACAAGAAGGGCAGCCGTATCATCACCAAGGCCAGTGGCGTCTATCTGGAAGACTCCGAAGGCAAGCGCATTCTGGACGGCATGGCGGGACTCTGGTGCGTCAACATGGGTTATGGTCGGCAGGAGCTGGTGGATGCCGCGACCAGACAGATGGAGCAGCTCCCCTACTACAACCTCTTTTTCCAGACCGCGCACCCGCCGGTGATCGAGCTGGCCACCCTGCTGGCCGAAGTGACGCCATCCCATCTCAACCACGTCTTCTTTACCGGCTCCGGCTCCGAGTGCAACGACACCGTGCTGCGGATGGTGCGCCACTACTGGGCCAGCAAGGGGCAGCCGGAGAAGCAGGTGATCATCAGCCGCCACAACGCCTATCACGGCTCCACCGTGGCGGGGGCGAGTCTGGGCGGCATGAAGGGGATGCATCAGCAGGGCAATCTGCCCATTCCCGGCATAGTCCATATCGACCAGCCCTATCACTTCGGTGAAGGGCAGGGAATGAGTGCCCACGAATTCGGACTGGAGCGGGCTCGCCAGCTGGAGCAGAAGATTCTGGAGCTGGGGGTGGACAAGGTGGCCGCCTTTATCGGCGAGCCGATCCAGGGCGCTGGCGGCGTCATCATTCCGCCTGACAGCTACTGGCCCGAGATCCAGCGTATCTGCGATCACTACGGCATTCTGCTCATCGCCGACGAGGTGATCTGCGGCTTTGGCCGTACCGGTCACTGGTTTGCCAGCGAAGGGTTTGGCATCAAGCCGGATCTGATGTGTCTGGCCAAGGGGATCACCTCGGGCTACCTGCCGCTCGGTGCCGTCATGGTGAGCGACCGGGTTGCCAGGGTGCTGGTGGAGGAGGGGGGGGAGTTCAACCACGGCTTCACCTATTCGGGTCACCCGGTCTCCTGTGCGGTGGCGGTTGCCAATATCCAGCTTATGCAAAAGGAGAGCATAGTTAAGCGCGTCCATGATACCATCGGCCCCTATTTGCAGCGCCGCTGGGCGGAGCTGGCCGACCATCCGCTGGTAGGGGAAACCCGTGGCCGCGGACTGGTTGCCGCACTGGAAATAGTGCAGGACAAACAGACCAACCAGCGTTTTCCGGCGCACGCAAATGCGGGGATGACCTGCCGGGAGTTCTGCTTTAACAATGGCTTGGTGATGAGGGCGGTAGGCGATACCATGATCATATCGCCCCCCTTGGTCATCACCGAGGAACAGGTTGATGAATTGGTCAAGCTCGCCAGGCTCAGTCTGGATCTGACAGCCGCCAAGCTGAAGGGTTGAGGTGCGGCCGGGCAGGTTGGCATGCGCATACAATTTGCTTAGGAGACAAGGATGATGTCTTTCAAAACGGGAGTGATCGCTGCCTCTGTGGCTCTGGTCATGGCAAGTGCCGGAGCAATGGCCGACGAGAAGGTGCTGCACGTCTACAACTGGAGCGACTATATCGCGCCGGATACGCTGGATAACTTCCAGAAAGAGACGGGCATCAAGGTGGTGTATGACGTGTTTGACAGCAACGAGGTGCTGGAGGCCAAGTTGCTGGCCGGCAAATCGGGCTATGACATCGTCGTGCCGTCCAACCCCTTCCTGGCCAAGCAGATCAAGGCTGGCGTGTTCCAGAAACTGGACAAGTCCAAGCTTCCCAACTGGCAAAACATGGATCCTGCCCTGCTCAAGGCGCTCGAGCCGAGTGATCCGGGCAACCAGTACTCCATCCCCTACATGTGGGGCACCATCGGCTATGCCTACAACCCCGAGAAGGTGAAGGCGGTGCTGGGGGCCGATGCGCCGGTCAACTCCTGGGATCTGGTGTTCAAGCCGGAAAACATGGCCAAGCTGAAGGAGTGCGGTGTCTCCTTCCTCGACTCGCCGACCGAAATGCTGCCGGCCGCCCTGCAATATCTGGGCTTCAAGCCGGATAGCCAGAAACCGGATGAGCTGAAGAAGGCCGAGGCGCTGTTCCTCTCCATCCGTCCCTATACCGCCTATTTCCACTCCTCCAAGTACATCTCGGATCTGGCCAACGGCAACCTCTGCGTGGCGGTTGGTTACTCCGGTGACTTGCAGCAGTCGAAGGCGCGGGCGGCGGAGGCCAACAACGGCGTGTCGCTGACCTACACCATCCCGAAAGAGGGGGCGGGCAGCTTCTTTGACATGATCGCCATCCCGGCCGATGCCCAGAACGTCGAATCCGCCCACGTCTTTATCAACTACCTGATGAAGCCCGAGGTGATCGCCAACATCACCAACATGGTGAAATTCCCGAACGGCAACAAGGCGGCGACCCCGCTGGTCAATGCGGAGATCCGCAACGACCCAGGTATCTATCCGAGTGAAGAGACCATGCAGAAGATTTACACCTTCCCGGATCTGCCGGCCAAGGTGCAGCGTGTGATGACACGCAGCTGGACCAAGATCAAGTCCGGCAAGTAAGTGACGAGTGCCCCTCCCGGTCCGCAGTTCGGCCGGGAGGGTAGTGATGCCATCTTTCGGGATGGGCCGCGCGAGAGGATGCGCAGACGGTCAACCACTAAACACAGGAGAACTGAAACCGTGCATACAACCAGATTGGCAACCATTGCCCTGACCATGGGGTTGGCAAGTGGCGTTCAGGCAGCAACTGAACTCCATTTCTACAACTGGTCTGATTATATCGGCGAGACCACCCTCAGCGATTTCCAGCAGGTGACCGGGATCAAGACCGTCTATGACGTATTTGACTCCAACGAGACCCTGGAGGGGAAATTGCTGACGGGGCGTACCGGTTATGATCTGGTGGTGCCCTCCAACAACTTTCTGGCCAAACAGATCAAGGCGGGAGCGTTCCAGAAGCTGGACAAATCCCTGCTGCCCAATATGGCCAACCTGGATCCGGTGCTGCTCAGCCAGCTCGACAAGGTGGATCCGGGCCACCAATACGCCGTGCCCTATCTCTGGGGTACCAACGGCATCGGCTACAACGTCGACAAGATCAAGGCCGTGCTGGGGGTCGACAAGATCGACTCCTGGGCGGTGATTTTCGAACCGGAAAACATGGAGAAGCTCTCCCGTTGCGGCGTCGCCTTCCTCGACTCTGCCGACGAGATGATCCCTGCCGCCCTCAACTATCTGGGGCTCGACCCCAACAGCCATGAGCCGGCGGATATCAAGCGTGCCGAAGAGCAGCTGCTCAAGGTGCGCCCCTATGTCGCCTATTTCCACTCCTCCAAGTACATCGGTGATCTCGCCAACGGCGACATCTGCGTGGCGGCGGGCTTCTCCGGCGACATTTTGCAGGCCGCCGCGCGGGCCAACGAGGCCGGCAAAGGGGTGAAGATTGCCTACAGCATCCCGAAGGAGGGGGGCAATCTCTGGTTCGACATGATGGCGATCCCGGCCGATGCCACCAATGTCAAAGAGGCGCACGCCCTCATCAACTACGTCCTCCAGCCCGAGGTGATCGCCAAGGTCAGCAACTATGTGGGCTATGCGAATCCCAATGCCAAGGCGGCGGCGTTCATGGATGAGAAGGTGCGCGATGATCAATCTGTTTATCCACCTCAGCCGGTGCTGGCACGACTCTATGTCTCTCAGGAACATCCTCGTGCAATCCAGCGGCTGATGACCCGGAGTTGGAGCAAGGTCAAGTCCGGAACCTAACCTTGGTGCCCGTTCGGGGGCGCCAAATTGCTTTTATGGATCGGCCGCGAGGTCGATATCACGTTGGGGAGTTTGGTAATGGCGATAGCCTCCAGTGCCTACAAGAAAGCCCTCGAGGGCAGCCAGCAGCGTAAAGAAGTGCTGGTCAAGATTGATCGGGTAAGCAAGCAGTTCGATGAAACGCTGGCTGTCGATAACGTATCGCTCAACATCAACAAAGGGGAGATCTTCGCCCTGCTCGGTGGCTCCGGCTCCGGCAAGTCGACCCTGTTGCGGATGCTGGCCGGTTTCGAACGTCCGACCGAGGGACGGCTCTATCTCGATGGTGTCGATATCACCGACATGCCGCCCTACGAGCGTCCCATCAACATGATGTTCCAGTCCTACGCTCTGTTCCCCCATATGACGGTGGCGCAAAACATCGCCTTCGGCCTCAAGCAGGATGGCCTGCCCAAGGCGGAGATCGATGCCCGGGTGGAGGAGATGCTCAAGCTGGTACAGATGACCCAGTATGCCCGTCGTAAACCGCATCAGCTCTCCGGTGGCCAGCGCCAGCGGGTGGCACTGGCCCGTTCGCTGGCCAAGCGTCCCAAATTGCTGCTGCTCGATGAACCTATGGGGGCGCTCGACAAGAAGTTGCGCTCCAAGATGCAGTTGGAGCTGGTGGAGATCATCGAGCGGGTTGGGGTGACCTGTGTCATGGTGACCCACGATCAGGAAGAGGCGATGACCATGGCAGAGCGGATCGCCATCATGCACCTCGGCTGCATCGAGCAGATCGGCAGCCCGATGGATATCTACGAGACCCCGGCCAGCCGGCTGGTGTGCGAGTTCATCGGCAACGTCAACCTGTTCGACGGCCTGCTGGTGGAGGATGAGCAGGACCACGCCATCATCGCTTGCGCCGATCTGGAGCAGCCCATCTATGTGGGCCACGGCATCAGCTCCCGCGCCGAGAACAAGAAGGTGACCTACGCCCTGCGGCCTGAAAAACTGCTGATGAGTTTGCAAAAGCCGGAGGAGATCGAGCATCCGGACTTCAACTGGACCAAGGGTGAGGTTTATGACATCGCCTATCTGGGCGGTCACTCGGTTTATCACATCCAGCTGCCCTCGGGCAAAATCGTTCAGGCTTTCATCGCCAATGCCGAACGCCACGGCAAGCGGCCAACCTGGGATGACCAGGTGTTCCTCTACTGGGAAGATGACAGCGGCGTGGTGCTGCAATCATGAAGTTCTTGCGACGACTGAAGCGGGTCGGGGGGCGTCGGCTGGTGATCGGCATCCCCTTCTTTTGGCTGTTCCTCTTCTTCCTGCTGCCCTTCATCATCGTGTTGAAGATCAGCTTTGCCGAAGCGGATGTGGCGATCCCGCCCTACACCGACGTGGTGAGCTGGGCCGACAATCAGCTCACCATCCTGCTCAACATGGGCAACTACCTGCTGCTGCAGGAGGATGAACTCTATATTGCAGCTTATCTTGGCTCTCTCAAGATGGCGTTCATCAGCACCCTGCTCTGCCTGCTGATTGGCTATCCGATGGCTTACTCCATCGCGCGGGCCAACAAGGAGACCCAGACCGTACTGCTGCTGCTGATCATGATGCCGACCTGGACCGCTATTCTGATCCGGGTCTATGCGTGGATGGGGATCCTCAGCAACAACGGTCTGCTCAACAGCTTCTTGCTGAGCATTGGTCTCATCAACGAGCCGCTGCAGATCCTCAACACCAACCTGGCGGTCTATATCGGCATCGTTTACTCCTACCTGCCGTTCATGGTGCTGCCGCTCTACGCCAATCTGGTCAAGCATGACCAGAGCCTGCTGGAGGCCGCCTCCGACCTTGGTGCCCGCAACCTGACCCGCTTCTGGCAGATCACCGTGCCCCTTTCGAAGAACGGCATTATCGCTGGCTGCATGCTGGTGTTTATTCCGGTGGTAGGGGAGTTCGTTATCCCGGAAATGCTGGGTGGCCCGGAGACCCTGATGATCGGTAAGGTGCTGTGGCAGGAGTTCTTCAACAACCGCGACTGGCCGGTAGCGTCTGCGCTGGCGGTGGTGATGCTGGCGGTGCTGATCATCCCGATCATCCTCTTCAACCGTAACCAGGCCAAAGAGCTGGAGGGCAAGGCATGATGAGACGTTTCGGTTTTGCCAAACTGATGCTCTGGCTGGGGCTGTTGTTTATCTACCTGCCCATGGTCATCATGGTGATCTACTCCTTCAACGCCTCCAAGCTGGTGACGGTGTGGGGTGGCTGGTCGCTTAAGTGGTACTTCGGTCTGCTCGACAACAAACAGCTGATTGGGTCGGTGTTCCGTTCGCTGGAGATCGCCTTCTACACCGCGATCGCGGCGGTGGCGCTGGGGACGGTGGCGGCCTTTGTGCTGACCCGTATTCCCCACTTCCGTGGCCGTACTCTGTTCGGTGGCATGGTGACGGCACCGCTGGTGATGCCGGAGGTGATCACTGGTCTGTCGCTGCTGCTGTTGTTTGTGGCGATGGCTCAGCTGGTGGGCTGGCCCGCCGAGCGGGGCATGCTGACCATCTGGATCGCCCACACCACCTTCTGTACCGCCTACGTGGCGATCGTGGTGTCGGCGCGGTTGCGGGAGCTGGATCTCTCCATCGAGGAGGCGGCGATGGATCTTGGCGCCAAGCCGTGGAAGGTGTTCTTCCTGATCACCATTCCGATGATTGCCCCCTCGCTGGCGGCAGGCGGCATGATGTCGTTCGCTCTGTCGCTCGATGATCTGGTGCTGGCGAGCTTCGTCTCTGGCCCGGGCTCCACCACCTTGCCGATGGAGGTCTTCTCGGCGGTGCGACTCGGGGTGAAACCCGAGATCAACGCGGTGGCCAGCCTGATCCTGCTGTCGGTGTCGCTGTTTACCTTCGGTAGCTGGTATCTGATGGCCAGGGCGGAGAAGCGCCGCCGTGCCGAGATCGCCATGACCACCCAGATGCAGGCTGTCGCCTGACCTCGTGTTAAGATCCGCACTCTCTCGTCAACCCGGAGGATGAGAATGCGGATCTCCCTTTTTAGCGGTCGTGGCACCGAGCTGGTGCCCGGCCTCACCAGCGCCATTAACAAACAACCGATCTCTGCGCCAGTTCGCTGTACCTTTGCCGGTCTGGAGGGGGATGAACAGTGTGACCAGCGCCACCACGGTGGCCCGGATCGGGCGCTCCACTACTATCCGGCCGATCACTATCTCTGGTGGCAGACTTGGCAAACCGCGCTGGGTCTTCCTGTTCCCCGCACTCCCTGGCAACCCGCCGCTTTTGGCGAGAATCTCTCCGGTATCGGGCTGACCGAGGCGCAGGCCTGTATTGGCGATGTCTATCGACTCGGCGAGGCGCTTATCCAGATAAGTCAGCCGAGATCGCCCTGCTTCAAGCTCAATCAGCGTTTCGGCTATGGCCAGATGTCGCAGGTGATGCAGCTGAGTGGCCGCTGTGGCTGGTTGCTGGGGGTGCTGGAGGAGGGGATGGTGTCGCCGGAGCCGACCATGGAGCTGGTGGACAGGCCTTACCCAGAGCTGACGGTGAAGCGCACCGCCGATATCCTGTTCAATCAGGTGCGCAATGAATCGGATCTGCTGATGCTGCTGGAAAACCCTGCTCTTTCCCCCAATTGGCGCCAGCATGCGGCGGATTGGCTGGAGCACGGCACAGTCGCGGACTGGCAACGTCGTCTGCTGGGGCCCGAGTCGCAGCGCCTGCCTTGAGGCAGAGTTAGCGGAATGTCACCATCCGGCTGCATTTCGGTAAACGGGGACAAGGAGTGCTGAATAGTTGAGCGAACGGCACTTTTTTTCCCTTTTAATGCAAAAAAGGCTTGTGTCGGGTCGGGCCTTTCGGTAAATTCCCGTCCCGCAGACATCGGTGTGTAGCGCAGCTTGGTAGCGCACTTCGTTCGGGACGAAGGGGTCGGAGGTTCGAATCCTCTCACACCGACCAAATTTGAAAAGGCCGCTCAATAGAGCGGCCTTTTTGCATTTCGCTTTCCTGTTTTCTCGCTTCACTTTGCCTGCCGACCTGCCGACCTGCCGACCTGCCGACCTGCCAATTGGCCAAGTGATTTCACTTGCTGTATGCGGGGCCGAAGCAAAACCACAGATATTAAAAGGGCCACCGCTTGGTGGCCCGTTGGTGGAGTCTATTCTGACTCCGGCACTCTAGATTGTGGCAATCTCGTTATGGTTCTTGTCTATGGTGCCCTCCTTGCGCGCCAGGCGCTTGTTCAGATATGCCAGTGCTGATGCCGCAAAGCCTTTAAACTGTGTTGGGGCAGCAAGGCCGCGTGTTTGGGGTACTCACAAATAAAATGTTCGATTCCCTCCATCAGTTGTTCACGTAATGAAATCACGGGCTCATGCCAGGCTTGCAGGCATAGGTGGCCGGGGATCAACTGCTCCTGATAATCTTCCAGCAGCTGTTCTGGCCAGGGCTCAATACCGGAATTGCGTTGCAGCAAATAGTGGGCGGCGGGTTCACGGGCATAAATGAACTGAATTTGGGCCAGATCTCGTTGGCTTAGCGTTTGACTGTTGATGTGACAGGTCAAATATTTTCCCGTCTTCAGGTCCAGAAAGTGACCGCGTTGCCGGCAGGGGACGATGCGATACCAAGGCAGGGGTGAGGAGAGAGAATACCCCTCAAGCTCCTGTTCCAACCAGTGGCGACACTCGGGTGTCTGCACCTCGTCGAGCATGGACTCGAGCTGTGTCAACAAGGCTCTGGATGGTTTGATGGCCAGTTTCGCACTCATCACCTGCAATCCTCCCTCTGCACACAATCCCGACTATGAGTATGGACCTGCTTTAACCAGAGGAGGTAGGGAATCTAATGATTAAAAGTGGATTAGCAGAGTGCTTTTTATGCATTAATGGCGTTTAGCCCACCAGATAGGTGCCGGTCCCAAAGGCGATGTGGGTCCCCTCTTCGTTGTGCAGCTCCATCCGGGCCACCGCGACCTTGCTGCCAGCCCGGATGATGTGGGCGGTGGCAATAAACTCGTTGCCGCGCCCCGGTCGCAGGTAGTCCACCCGCAGATCTATGGTGCCGAGGCGGGAGAAGCGCTCCTTGAGATAACTGGGGGAGAAATCCTCCAGATCGTCGATGCAGGAGGCCGCGACTATCATGCCGCCCGCCACGTCCAGCAGACTGGCGGTGACGCCACCGTGCAGGATGTTGTGGAAAGGGTTGCCGATCAGCTTCTCCTCCATCTTGATACGCAGTTCCACTCGGTCGAAGTCGTAGTGGGTCACCTGCATGCCGATCAGCTTGTTGAAGGGCATCTTTTCGGCGAACAGGTTGGCAATGCCACTGAGCGCCATCTTCTTGAGCATCTGTTTCATTCCTTGAATCCGATCCCTGTTTGCAAAGCCGAGTAAAAGCTCCAGCCAGTCTGCAACAGTTCTTTAACAGTCGCAATGGCAGGTTTATTGTGGGCGGCGGCTGCTTTAGAATGGCGACCCCAAAGGAGGGCCCATGACCGCGATTGCCGAAACCCTGCCAGATCCTCAGCCAGAGAGTCCGCTTGCCCTGCTGCAGGCGGTCTTCGGCTATCAGCAGTTCCGGCCGGGTCAGCTCGAGATTATCGAGCAGATCGTGGCGGGGCGCGATGCGCTGGTGCTCAAACCCACCGGCGGCGGCAAGTCGCTCTGCTATCAGATCCCGGCGCTGCTGCGGCCCGGACTCGGGGTGGTGGTCTCTCCCCTCATTTCGCTGATGAAGGATCAGGTCGACAGCCTGCGCGCCAACGGCGTGGCGGCGGTCTACATCAACTCGGCCCTGAGCCGGGAGGAGATGATTCAGAACTTTGCCGCCATGCGTCGCGGCGAGATCAAGCTGGTCTATGTTTCCCCCGAGCGACTGTTGCAGCATGAGTTTATGGACCGGCTGGCGGAGCTGCCACTCGGGCTGTTCGCCATCGACGAGGCACACTGTGTCTCCCAGTGGGGCCACGATTTCCGGCCTGAGTATGCGGCGCTGGGGCGACTAAAACAGTGGTTCCCGCAGGTGCCGGTGGTGGCGTTGACCGCCACCGCCGACGAGGCGACCCGCAGCGATATGCTGCACCGGTTGGAACTGAGCGATCCCTTTATCCACACTGCCAGCTTCGATCGCCCCAATATCCGCTACAGCCTGGTGGAGAAGTTCAAGGCGGCCGAGCAGCTGTTGCGTTACGTGCAGAGCCAGAAGGGCAACTGCGGCATCGTCTACTGCTCCAGCCGCAATCGGGTGGAGGAGGTAGCCGAGCGGCTATCCCGCCACGGCTGCAAGGCGGCGCCCTATCATGCCGGGCTGCCGCTCGAGCAGCGCCAGCAGACCCAGGATGCCTTCCTCAAGGATGACGTCGAGATCGTGGTGGCGACGGTGGCGTTCGGCATGGGCATCGACAAGCCCAACGTGCGCTTCGTGGTGCACTACGACATTCCGAAGAACATCGAATCCTACTATCAGGAGACCGGTCGCGCTGGCCGTGATGGCACCCCAGCCGAGGCGTTGCTGCTCTACGATCCCGCCGATATCGGCCGGGTGCGCCGCCTGCTCGACAACATCGAGAATCCCCAGCAGTTGCAAGTGGAGCAGTACAAGCTCAACGTGATGGCGGCCTTTGCCGAGGCGCAGACCTGCCGCCGTCAGGTGCTGCTCAACTACTTCGGCGAGTACAACGACAAGCCGTGCGGCAACTGCGATATCTGTCTCGATCCGCCCAAGAGCTACGATGGCACTGAAGATGCTCAGAAGGCGCTCTCCTGCGTCTGGCGGGTGGGGCAGAGCTTCGGGGTAGGCTATGTGGTGGAGGTGCTGCGTGGCTCGCTTAACCAGCGCATCAAGGATCATGGCCACGACAAGCTCTCTACCTATGGCATCGGCAAGGATCAGAGCCACGAATACTGGATGAGCGTGATCCGCCAGTTGATCCACAAGGGGCTGCTGACCCAGAACATCACCCGCAATCTGGTGCTGCAGCTGACCGAAGCGGCCCGCCCCGTGCTGCGCGGCGAGACCAAACTTGAACTGGCGGTGCCCCGCTTGCAGCCTATCTCCAGCCGCAAGGAGAAGCGCAACGGTCTGCTCGACAATGCCAACTACGACAAGCGGCTGTTCAAGGAGCTGCGCGGCCTGCGCAAGCAGATTGCCGAGGACGAAGAGGTGCCGCCCTACGTGGTATTCAACGATGCGACCCTGGTAGAGATGGCTCAGCTGATGCCGATGACCGAAGACGAGATGCTGGCTATCAACGGCGTCGGCCACCGCAAGCTGGAACGCTTCGGCGAAGCCTTTATGGACCTTATCATCGGCTACTGCCGTCGTTAGGGTCGATTAGGTAGCCTAATCGACCACAGCAGACGCGGCTCTGGATGAGTGCGAATCAGGCGCGAGGTTATTTCAGGCTGGCGTAGAAGGCCGCCAGATTGTCGATATCCGCATCGGTCAGCGGCGCCATAAAGGGAACCATCAGGGGCTCTTTGCGGCTGCCATCCTTGAACGCTTTCAGCTGTTTCACCAGATAGGCGGCATTCTGCCCAGCCAGATGTGGGTAGTTGGGTATTAACGCCTTGCCCTCCACCCCATGACAGGCGGCACAGACGGCCGCTTTGGTCTTGCCCGCTTCGATATCGGCCGCCTTGACCTGATGAACCCAGGCCAGAGCCAGCAGGGGCAGGGCATATAGCCACTTTTGCATCTTCTTCTCCTTGAATTGAACAAATGAGGATTGCCGGTTGGCGGACAGCCTGCTGACGGCAGTATAAAGAGTGACACGAGCATACTCAGGGATGAATGGCACAACCATGAAGCTGATCAACACTTTTGCAAGCGAACTGCCCTGGGCCTGTGAACCTGTGGCGCCCCAGCCGCTGCAACAACCCCGGCTACTCCACCTCAACCGCGCTTTGCTGGCAGAGCTGGGGTTGGGAGGGGTCAGCGAGCCTGACTGGATCGCCTGCTGTGGCGAGGGAAAATTGTTGCCCGGTATGCAGCCCGTGGCGCAGGTCTATGCCGGCCATCAGTTCGGTGGCTACAGCCCCCAGCTCGGTGATGGCAGGGCGCTGCTGCTGGGTGAGCAGTTGGCGCCGGATGGCCAGCGCTGGGATCTGCACCTGAAGGGGGCGGGTAAAACCCCCTTCTCCCGTTTTGGTGACGGCCGCGCCGTATTACGCTCGAGCATTCGCGAATATCTCGCCTCCGAAGCGCTCCATGCCCTCGGCATTCCTACCACCCGGGCGCTGGTGCTGGTGGGCAGCCAGGAGCCCGTTTACCGCGAACAGGTGGAGACCGGCGCGACTGTGCTGCGCACCGCCCCCAGCCATCTGCGCTTCGGTCATATCGAGTATTTCGCCTGGAGCGGGCAGGGGGAGAAGATCCCGCTGCTTATCGATTATCTGCTGCGCCACCACTTCCCCGAGCTGGAGAATGGCGCCGAACTGTTTGCCGAGGTAGTACGTCGCACCGCGCGACTGATTGCCAAATGGCAGGCGGCGGGCTTCTGTCACGGGGTGATGAACACCGACAACATGTCGCTGCTCGGCCTGACGCTGGATTACGGCCCCTATGGTTTCATCGATGCCTACGTGCCGGACTTTGTCTGCAACCACTCGGATCCGGGTGGTCGCTATGCGCTGGATCAGCAGCCGGCGGTCGGTTACTGGAATCTGCAAAAGCTGGCGCAGGCGCTGGCGGGGCATGTCGACGGTGATGCGCTGGCAGCGGCGTTGGCCCAGTACGAGCAGCAGCTGATGCTGCACTACTCCGAACTGATGCGGGCCAAGCTCGGGCTGGCGGTGTGGGAGGAGGATGACCCGGCGCTGTTCCGCGAGCTGTTCCGGTTGCTGGCGGCTAACAAAGTAGATTACCACCTGTTCCTGCGCCGTCTCGGTGAGGCGACGGGAGAGGGGGCATGGCCGGTATCCTTGCTGGTGTTATTACCCGAACCTGCTGCGTGGCAGGGGTGGTTGACGCGTTACCGGGAGCGGCTGGTTCGGGAAGGGAGTAAAGATGGTGCGCGCAAGGCGCGGATGGATGCTATCAATCCCAAGTATGTGCTGCGCAATGTGCTGGCCCAGCAGGTGATCGAGGCTGCCGAGGTGGGCGATATGCAGCCGTTCGAGCGCTTGTTTGCCGTTTTGCAGCGCCCCTATGATGAGCAACCCGAATATGAGGATCTCGCTACCCCGCACCCGGCATGGTATTGCGGTGGCGAGCTCTCCTGCAGCAGCTGAGAGATTTGGAATGAGATGGCAGATCAAGCAGATAGATAGCGATGCCGGAGTTGTAATGCTGGCGTGCCCCGCTCTCGACTGGGACACTTTTCCTGCCTTGGCCGGGGCGCTGCTGCAGGCGTGGGAGCTGCATCCACTGGGGCGGGATGTCGGTGCCGATCGCCATAGCTGGTTGCTGGAGTTCGAGGGGAGCCAGTTCAGACTGGAGTTTGAGCACTACAGCGGCTGCTGGTTGGAGGCGGTGCGTCCTGAAGATCGGGAGGCGCTGTTCTGGCTTGCCAGACAGCATAAAGATTGAACTATCGCGTGCGGGGCGTATAATCCCGCGCTTCGCTTATCGCCAATGGTGGCGATATGGGTTCCCTAACCCCATTAACCAAAAAGGTCACAAGATGAATCTGACCCCTGAGCAGTACCAAACGGCGCTCGTTCGCCTGTCGTTGTTCCATATCCTCGTTATTGCCAGCAGCAACTATCTGGTTCAGCTGCCCATCACCGTCTTCGGTTTTCACACCACCTGGGGTGCGTTCAGCTTCCCGTTTATCTTTCTGGCGACCGACCTGACGGTGCGGATCTTCGGTGCCGGTCTGGCGCGCAAGATTATCCAGACCGTGATGCTGCCAGCTTTGGCCATCTCCTATGCGCTCTCCGTACTCTTCTTTGAAGGGAGCTTTCAGGGAGTGGGCCATCTTGCCGAGTTTAACCTCTTTGTGGCGCGTATCGCGCTGGCCAGCTTTATGGCCTATCTGGTGGGCCAATTCATGGATGTGGTGGTATTCAACCGCCTGCGTCTGCTCAAGCACTGGTGGATTGCGCCAGCTGCTTCCACCCTGTTTGGCAACATGGTCGATACCATCGCCTTCTTCAGCGTGGCCTTCTGGCGCACGACAGACCCCTTCATGGCAGAGCACTGGGTCGAGATCGCGACCGTGGACTATGTGTTCAAGCTGCTGATTAGCCTTGGTTTGTTCGTGCCGCTCTATGGCGTGCTGCTGCGCTATCTCAGTCGCAAGCTGGTTGGAGAGGAAGGATTGCCCGGGTTGCAATCCGCGGCCCGACAAGCCTGATGCAATTGGCCACCCTTCAGCGGTGGCCAATTTTTTTGCCTGATTGGCAAATAAAGCTTGCTCAAATAAATGAGAATGATTATCGTTAACTTGTTTTCCGGGAAAGGCCTCATCCGTTCCAACGTGATGGACTTCTTGTGAAGGCACGACATTGCTCACATTGCTTCCAGTTAAGGGCCAGTTTATCTGGCCCTCTTTTTTTGTCCCGGTTTCGGCAAATTGCGGGCATAAAAAACGGGAGCAGTTGCTCCCGTCATCATGCTGTTGGCTTACTCGATGTCGAGTGCCTCGGGGGAGAGGATCACCCCTGTGGTATCGGCGTAGAGATGGTCATCAGGCAGGAAGGTGACTCCGCCAAAATTGACCGGCAGATCCGTTTCCCCCACATCCTTGCTGTCGGCGCCGACCGGAATGGCCGCCAGCGCCTGAATGCCGATGTCGAGATCTTCGAGGATATCGACTTCGCGGACGCAGCCGTAGCAGACAATCCCTTCCCACTCGTTTTCAGCGGCAGTGGTGGCTATCTCGCTGTCGATCAGGGCACGGCGCATGGAGCCACCGCCATCGATCAGCAGCACCCGGCCAACGCCGTTCTCTTTGACGAGCTCACGGATGAGACCGTTCGATTCGAAGCACTTGACGGTGGTGATGACGCCGCCGAAAGAGGCACGGCCGCCGAAGGAGCAAAGCATGGGTTCGAGCACATCCACCATGTCCTGATAGATGTCGCACAGTTCTGAAGTGTTGTATTCCATAGTGTCAAATCCACGGCTGGAAACAGGTTGATCCAGTATAAGGAGTGAGACCGGCATTTCAATGAATATTCCTTGAACAGCCACAGGGATAACGTTTTCCGCATAAGCTCAATGCAGTTCATCCGTACTGGTGAGAGGTGCATCGTGCTGATCCGTCATAAGTTGATTCTGAATACCGTACTGGTTGCCATTGCCATGATGGTACTGAGCGGCCTCTTTATCTATTCGAGCCAGGTCACCCGCAGCCTGACACAAGCCCAGCGGAATGTGGACGGGCTGGAGATCGCCATGCTGAATCTGCGGCGGGCCGAGAAGGATTTCCTGCTGCGCAAGGATCTGAGCTTCGTTAACCATTTCAATGAGGTCATGACGCAGTTCCACCAGTTGGACGAGACCCTGGGCCGTGACGACAACCTGGCTGCAGTGCATGCCGACCTGGCCAGGCTGGATCAGCAGATGGCGGCTTACGGCAAGGCGTTTCTGGAGCTGGTTGCCCAGCAGCAGAAGATTGGTCTGGGGCCTGAGGATGGGCTCTATGGCAAGCTGCGGACTGCCGTGCATGAAGTGGAAGATGGCCTCAAAAAGCTGGATCAGCAGGGGTTGCTCATCACCATGCTGCAGCTGAGACGGGCGGAGAAAGACTTCATGCTGCGATCCGATGTCCAGTATCTCGACCGTTTCCAGACTCTGCACAAGAGTTTTCAGCAGAGTCTGGCCGCCTTGCCGGAGGCCGACCGCGGCAAGCTGGAGCAGGCGAGTGAACAGTACCGGCAGGACTTTGTCGCGTTGGTGCAGGGGATGCAGGTGCTGGGGCTGAATGAGGATGAAGGGCTGCGCAACCAGATGCGGGGTCTGGTTCATCAGACTGAGCAGGTGTTCTCTGCCGTCGACCAGCATATTGCCGGTGAGCTGGATCAGCAGACTGCTCGCCTCAATACCCTGATGTTGATGTGTGGCGGGGTGATCATCGTACTGATAGGTATCATGAGCGTGCTGCTGGGTCGTAGCATCGATCGTCCCATTAGCCGAGTAAATGATACCGTCAATCGCATTCGCCAGGATAATGACCTGCGCCTCAAGATCGAGCTGCAGGGAGCCGATGAAATGGCTCAACTGGCGGGTAACCTCGATGTGATGCTGGGCGGCTTCCGTAACCTGATCGGCGATGTGAAGCAGAGCGTGCATACCCTGACGGAGGCGGCAGATCACCTCTCGGACAACGTTAAACGTACCAGCGAGGGGGCGGCTCGTCAGCTGCAGGAGACCGACATGGTGGCCACCGCCTCCACCGAGATGGGGTCCACCATAGAGGAGATCGCCCGCAACACTGAGCAGGCCGCCAACAATGCCCAGGCGACCAACAACAAGGCGATGGAGGGGCGCAGTGCGGTGGAGAACACCGTCGACCAGATCCGTCTGCTGGCTGACAATCTCGAGCACTCATCCCGCGAGGTTGGTCAGCTGCAAAGGGAGAGCGAGACCATCGGCTCGGTGCTGGACGTGATCCGCGGTATTGCCGAGCAGACCAACCTGTTGGCCCTCAACGCGGCGATCGAGGCGGCGCGGGCAGGGGATCAGGGACGCGGTTTTGCGGTGGTGGCGGACGAGGTGCGCAGCCTTGCCATCCGCACCCAGAAATCGACTCAGGAGATTGCCGGCATCATCAGCTCGCTGCAGAAGCAGACCGGCAGCATTGTCGAGGTGATGGCGACCTGTCGCGAGCAGGGGAGTCGCAGTTCGGATCAGGCCAATGTGGCGGGGGCGCTGCTGGAGCAGATCACCCAGGATGTTACCCACATCATGGATATGAGCACCCAGATTGCGGCAGCGATCGAGGAGCAGAGCCTGGTCGCCAACGAGGTGAACCGCAACGTCAACAACATCCGCGACATTGCGCAGGAGTCGAGCGCCATGGCGGCGGAGAATGCCAGATCCAGTCAGGGGCTGAACGAGCAGGCCAAGCTGCTGAATCAGGCGGTTGCGAAATATCGGGTTTAGTGATCGGGCGGGCATCCTTGCGAGGTTTTTTCACCAGAGTGGCAATGATTTGATCGTAATGGCTGTTATTGAGCTGCTTCGCTCATATAATCGCCGCCACTATGATGATTCGGAAGGATTCGATGACAAAGTTGCTGGTGGCCGTATTCGGGCTATTTTGCTCCTGTCTGGTATCGGCAGGCGTATCATCCCGGGCCACTGTTTCCGGCATGGAGCCGCTGCTCAGCTGGTTCAGCGGTGATTTTTCGAGCCAGGAGCAGGCGCGATACGACGACCGCTTCACCAGTGCTGAACTGCGTCTGGTGGAGATCTGGCGTGGCTATCAGGGTTATCGCTGGGTGTATGCCGAGCAGTACCTGACCCTGCGGGCCGTTCGCCCCTTCCGCCAGCGCATCTACCGTTTCTCCCCCAGTCCTGACGGACTCATTCTGATGGCCGAGCTGACCATGCCGCGGGCCACCGACTTTGCCGGCGCCTGGCACAATCCGGAATTGCTCGATAGTCTCACCCCCCAACAACTATCGCTACGCCGTGGCTGCGAGATCTGGTTGAGCCGCACGCCATCCGGTGAATATGCCGGTCATACCCGGGTTGGCCACTGCGCTACCGATTTCGGTGGTGCTAGCACGCTGGTGCAGCATGTCTGGATTGGCCCCAATAGCGTCAGACTTCTGGATCGGGCTTATGATCTGGCGGGCAAGGCGCGCTGGGGTAGTCCGGGAGAGGGATATGTCTATCTACGCAGGGTGCGCGAGCGCGGGCACTGAGCGTGACGGGCGGAAAACGTGAATTATGGGAAGACCATAGAAACAAAAAAGGCGCCCGATGGGCGCCTTTTTCAGAATTCTTCAGAAGTAAAATTACTTCTTGGTGGTCATCGCACCGAAACGCTTGTTGAACTTGTCTACGCGGCCGCCGCTAGAAACTTCTTTCTGCTTGCCGGTGTAGAACGGGTGGCACTCGGAGCACACGTCCAGGTTCAGATCTTTACCGATGGTAGAGAAAGTGTTGATGACGTTACCGCAAGAGCACTTGGCGGTGATGGCTACGTAGTCAGGATGGATACCAGCTTTCATGGACAACCTCAAAGTAATAGGCCGTGTCGCCATCCGATCTCTTGTCGGACACCACACGATTGTTGAACACAGTTTCAAAGGCTGCGAATAATATAGGAAATGCCTGAGATCAGGCAAGTGGCTTCGCAGAAAAAATAGGCAACCTCTGGTGAATTCTTCCCAAACGCTGGATCTGGTTCGTGTGGCTGTACCGGTGCCGCTACGCCGTCATTTCGACTACCTCTCCCCCCTGCCGTTACCTGCTCCCGGTTGTCGGGTCGAGATCCCTTTCGGCCCGCAGACATTGGTCGGGCTGGTGGTGGATCACCCAGCCGACAGCCAGGTGCCGCGCAACAAGCTCAAACCCATCAAGCGGGTGCTGGATAGCGCCCCCGTGCTGGGGCCTGACATTCTCGCGCTGATGAACTGGAGCGCCAGTTACTACCAGCATCCTCTAGGGGAGGTGCTGCCGCACGCCCTGCCGGTGCTGGTGCGCAAGGGGGAACCCGCCGCCTATCGCGAGCTGGAGTTCTGGTTCGCCACCGAGGCCGGTATGGCCATCGATCTCAACGAACTCAAGCGGGCGGCCAAGCAGCAGCAGGCGCTCGCCCTGCTGCGCAAGGGGCCGCAGACGCCATCAGCCCTCAAGCAGGAGGAGATCCAGAGCGCAGCCCTCACTGCGCTGGAGAAGAAGGGGCTGCTGGAGAAGCGTTCGCTGGAGCCGAGCCACGATGGCGATTGGGCTACCCGTTTTGAACCGGGGGAGGGGCTGCGCCTCAACGGCGAGCAGGCGCTGGCCGTCTCTGCCGTCACCAGCCAGAGCGACAAGTTCGGTGCCTTCCTGCTGGATGGCATCACCGGTTCCGGCAAGACCGAGGTTTACCTGAGCATCCTCGAGCCGTTGCTCAAGGCGGGCAAGCAGGCGCTGGTGATGGTGCCGGAGATCGGCCTCACCCCGCAGACCATCAACCGTTTCCGCCGCCGCTTCAACGTGCCGGTGGTGGCGATGAACTCCGCCATGAACGATCGGGAACGGCTCGATGCCTGGCTCGCCTGCCGTGACGGCGGCGCCGCCATCCTGATCGGTACCCGCTCCGCGGTGTTCACCCCGTTTCACAACCTCGGCATCATCATCATCGACGAGGAGCACGACGGCTCCTTCAAGCAGCAGGACGGTTTTCGCTACCACGCGCGGGATCTGGCGGTGATGCGGGCCCATCGTGCCGGTATTCCCATTTTGCTTGGCTCGGCCACCCCGTCGCTGGAGACGCTGCACAACGCCCGCACCGGCAAGTATCACCACCTCACCTTGACTCGCCGCGCCGGTAACGCCCAGACCGCACGTCAGGTGATCCTGGACATCAAGAACGTGCGGCTGCAGGCCGGACTCTCTCCCCAGCTGGAGCAGTTGATGGCGGAGCATCTGGCGGTCGGCAATCAGGTGATGCTGTTTCTCAACCGCCGTGGCTATGCCCCGGCCCTGATCTGTCACCAGTGCGGCTGGAGCGCCGCCTGTGAGCGCTGCGATGCCTGGTACACCTGGCATCAGGCCGGGCGACGGCTGCACTGCCACCACTGCGACAGCGTGCGTCCACTGCCCCACCACTGCCCGGAGTGTGGCAGCAACGAGCTGATCGGCTCGGGGGTGGGCACCGAACAGCTGGAGCAGTTGCTCGGCACCGTTTTCCCGCAATATCCGGTGGTGCGCATCGATCGGGACAACACCCGCCGCAAGGGGGAGCTGGAGACCCACCTCGGCGACATCAAGGCGGGCAAGTACAAGATCCTGATCGGTACCCAGATGCTGGCCAAGGGCCACCACTTTCCTGATGTGACGTTAGTGGGGCTGCTGGATGTGGATGGCGCTCTGTTCAGCGCTGATTTTCGCGCCGCAGAGAAGCTGGCCCAGCTCTACACCCAGGTGGCGGGCCGTGCCGGTCGCGCCAGCAAGCCCGGGTTGGTGGTGCTGCAGAGCCACCATCCCGAACACGCTCTGCTGCAGGATCTGACCCAGAACGGCTATGGCCATTTCGCCGATACGGCGCTGAAAGAGCGTCGCCTGCTGGGGCTGCCGCCCTTCAGCTATCAGGGGCTGTTTCGGGCCGAGGCCAACGGTCGTGACGAGGTGCAGCTGTTCCTCACCCGCCTCGCCGATACCCTGCGCAGCGCCTGCTATCCCCATGTTCAGGTGCTTGGGCCCATCAGCGGCTTTATGGAGCGCAAGGCGGGCAAGTTCCGGATGCAGTTGCTGGTGCAGGGGCCGAATCGGGCACCGCTGGCCCAGCTGCTGGATTGGGCGGTGAAGGAGCTGGAGGGCTGGCCCGAGACCAAGCGGGTGCGCTGGAGCCTCGACATAGACCCCACCGAGCTGAACTGAGTCAGGTTCTGGTCGCTGATGGTGAAGCGGTCGCTGGCGTGCGTCGTCAGCGACCTGGCTTGCCATGCGGGTGCAGGGTTCAGACCCGCAGGTCGACCTGCTGCACCCAGCCGCCCTTGCCCTGCTCGGTCACATAGAGGCCGGACTGGCGCAGCACCCCCTGATTGCCGCTCTCCCCCAGATGGTTGAAGGGGGTGTCGAGGGGATGCAGCAGGATGGCGCCGACTCCCAGCTCCACCAGAGCGATGGGGGACTGCTCCGGCTGCCAGAACTGCAGCGCCGAGAACTGGCTGTCCCGCTCGTCCAGCACCCCGTTACCATCCTCATCCAACGTCGTCAGCTCGCCAAAACCGTTGCTGGAGCGGGCCCCGAACAGCTCGCCACCGTCATCTATGGTGCCGTTGCCGTTACGATCCAGCGCCACAAAGCCGCTCCCTTCGCGCAGGCCCGGCAGGCTGTCCTCTTTGCCATCCTGATCGATGTCGAACCTGACCCGGGCGTCGGTCAGGCCGGCGATCTTGCCATCCAGACTGAGCACCAGCGGATCCTTGAGGGCATTGAGGGTAGTGCGGCGCTGGCTGATATCGAGCTGGCGCCAGTCGAGGACAAAGCCGAGATCGAGTTGCAGGCTCTGGCCATCCTGAGTCTCTATACTGGCCGAGGCGACCACGTTGAGCTGCTCTTTTTGCAGCAGGCTGTCGGTTACTTCCACCAGTTGATCCGGCTCGGCGGCCTGAGCGGCGGCGTCTCCTTGCATTACCCCTTCGCCCCCCTCTTCGGCGGCTTTGATCGGCTTGGGTAGCTCGATTTCGTGGCCCAGCATCGCCTCGATCATCAGCTTGATCAGCCGCTGACGGTTATCCAGCCCATCGTCGGGAATGCCATCCTGCTCTTTGCCGGTTTCCGCTACGGGCGGGGTGGGGGGCGTTGCCGCTTGTTGGCTTGCGGCCGATTGCCTCGCGGTTTGCAGCGTCAGGGCGCTGGCGAGGGTCAGGGTGCTGCTGCGTTCGCCAGCCGCTGCCGTTCTGTTGCCTTCCGGTGGATTGACGGCGGGTGGCACAGGTCCGAGGTTGCGCACCTTGCGGGCCTGCGCCTGTTGCTGCCGGTATTGCACCTCCCCCTGGAGGTCGTAGTGATCGATGCGCATATCTTCGCCCTCGGCGCTATACATCTGGTCAGTTATCGACCAGTCAATGAACCGGGATTAACACCAAATCGGACTAACAGGCAGAATTGTTAGTTCCATGTTGCAAAGTGACGGCGAGGCTGGATGATGAGCATTCAGGTTGCCAGCCCGGTGGCCGGGACGACAAGGGAAGGGGAGAGAGGATGAGAAACTGTCTGGTGATGGGGGCGGCGGGCTATATAGGCTCCTATCTGGTGCCTCACCTGCAAACGCTGGGCTACAGGGTGATTGCAGGGGCGCGCCGTCCCTGCCGCTTGCCGGAAGGGGTGCAGTTTCGCCTCGCCGACAGCCTCAAGCCCATCACCCTGCTGCCTGCGCTGGCGGGCATCGATACCGTTTTCTATCTGGTGCATGCCATGGGGGCGGGGGCCGATTTTCACCGGCTGGAGCAGCAGGGGGTGAAGAACTTTGCTGCCGCCGCCCGCGCCGCCGGGGTGCGCCGCATCATCTATCTCGGGGCAATCCAGCCAGAGCAGTGCAACAGTCGCCATCTCAACTCCCGCCGCCACTGTGGCGAGCTGTTTCGCGAATCAGGCGTACCGACGGTGGAGCTGCGTGCCGGCATCATTGTCGGGCCCGGCTCGGCGGCGTTCGAGGTGATGCGGGATCTGGTGTTCAACCTGCCGCTGATGGTGACGCCGAAGTGGGTGCGCTCGCGCACGCCGCCGATTGCGCTGTCCAACCTGCTGCACTATCTGGGCGGGCTGGTGGAAGCCGACGAGGTGGATGGCCGCATCTTCAATGCGGTCGGCCCAGAACTGCTCAGCTATCAACAGCAGTTGCAGAAGTTCGCCGCCCATATCGGCAAGCGCTGTCCCATCATTCCCATCCCGTTTTTGAGTCCGCGTCTCTCCGCCTGGTGGTTGCAGTTTGTCACTTCGGTGCCGCAGCCGGTGGCCAAGGCGCTGGTGGGCGGTCTCAAGCACGATATTCCGGCCGATGATGGCCCGCTGCGTGCCCTGCTGCCGCAGACCCTGCTCAGTTTTGACGAGGCGCTGGCCGAGAGTCTGGCGCTGGAGCAGAAACTGGGTGCCGAACAGCAGGGGCAGGAGACGCCGCTCGGCCTGCGCTGGCGCCATCCCGAATATGGCTTCTATGACCGTACCGCCAGCGGCGATGCCATCTGTCTCGCCTCCCCCGAGGTGGTGTGGCAGGTGTTGCAGCAGCTGGGGGGCGAGCAGCGCTACTTCTACATGAACCAGCTGTGGGTGGTGCGCGAATGGATGGATCACCTGATCGGCGGTCCGGCTCGCACCCGGGGTCGCAGCAATCCCGATCGCTTCGTGAAGGGTGACATGCTCGACTCCTGGGAGATCCTCGGAGTCGATGAGGGGCGCAGGCTCGATCTGCTGTTCAACATGAAGGCCCCTGGCGTGGGTCGGCTGGAGTTCAATATCCTGCCGGAGGAGTCCGGGTTGACCCGCATCCGGGTCACCGCTCACTGGCATCCGCAGGGCGCCTGGGGGCTGACTTACTGGCTCGCCATGCTGCCGTTCCACCTATTCATCTTTCAGGGGATGACCGAGGCTATCGCCAGAGAGGCGGAGGCGAAAGCCGGGATCCCCGTAATGGATTGAGCCTCCTTTCTTCGCTCGGATGGCGCTGGCTGTACACGTCAGGCCCTCCCTTTGGCCCATATTGAGGTGCTTCCCCGGGCAAAGGCTGGCATCATGCCGCGGTCTTGTTTACCGCGGATAGATAACCAGTCAGAAAAAGAAGGGATTATGAAGAAAAAACCATCAATTTTGGGGGGCGCCTGCATTATCGCCAGCGTCTGCGTGGGGGCTGGCATGCTCGGTCTGCCGAGTTCGGGGGCGGGGGCCTGGACCCTCTGGTCTGTGCTGGCACTGACCGTCACCATGGTGATGATGACCCTCTCCGGCTGGATGCTGCTGGAAGCCTTCCAGCACCACGACATGCGCGTCTCCTTCAATACCGTGACCCGCGAACTGCTGGGGGAGCGGCTCAACTTCTTCAACAATCTCTCGGTCTACTTTGTCGGCGGCATTCTGCTCTACGCCTACATCACCTCCTCCGGCGCCATCCTGCAGGGGATTCTGGGGATCGACAGCAAGCTCGCTTCCGTGCTGTTCGTGGCAGTTTTTTCGCTGGTGGTCTGGCACTCGACCCGCGCCGTTGACCGCATCTCTGTGGTGCTGATCGCCTTCATGATCATCAGCTTCGCCCTCGGCGTGACCGGTCTGCTCGGCCATATCAAGCTGCCGACCCTGCTCGATCTGGCTGGTGGCGAGAGTCACTACGCCCCCTATGCCATGGCGATGCTGCCGGTGGCGCTCACCTCATTTGGCTATCACCACTCGGTCGCCTCCCTGCGCGCCTACTACCAGAACGAACGGCAGGCAAAGTGGGCGATTCTGGGGGGAACCCTGATCGCGCTGGCGCTCTATGTGCTCTGGCTGCTGGGGATCTTCGGCAACCTGCCCCGCCAGGAGTTCGCCCCCGTGATTGCCCAGGGCGGCGATGTGAACGTGCTGCTGAAGGCGCTCTCCGGTGTCATCGAGTCGGAGCAGGTGGCCAGCGCTATCAACGGCTTCTCCATGGCGGCCATTCTTTCCTCCTTTATCGGGGTGGGGCTCGGGGTGTTCGACTATCTGGCGGATCTGTTCAAGTTCGACAACAGTCGTGCCGGTCGCTGCAAGAGCTGGGCTGTTACCTTCCTGCCACCGCTGCTGCTCTCGCTGCTTTTCCCGTTCGGCTTCCTGCTGGCCATCGGTTATGCCGGCGCAGTGGCCACAGTGTGGACCTGTCTTATTCCGGCGCTGCTGGTGCTGAAGTTCCGCGCCCGGGCTGCCAGTGGCAGCGCAACCCCCCATTTCGTCACCCCGGGTGGCAAGCTGGTGGCCTGGCTGCTGATCCTGTTCGGATTGGCGACCGCACTGTTCCACTTCCTCGCGATGGCGAACCTGCTGCCGGTCTACTCGGGTCAGTAATCGTCACGCAGGGTCACATGATGGCGGCAAGGCAACTTGCCGCCATTTTTTGCACCTGTAGTGCAGGATCTATAACTAAAGTGGTATCTGTGGCTGGGGGATGGTGCTAAACAAACTGGTCTGATCTGGCTAATGGCAGCATGATCTGCTGGGCATGCCCACCGCTTTCTTTTATGATCCCCGCCCTTCTGCGTGCCCCCTGCCGGCACCTCATTTGCACCAACCACATCGGGGTCCCCCATGTCCGATCTGCGTCAAGAAGCACTCGATTACCATGCCCAGCCCGTACCGGGTAAAATTGCCATCGCCCTGACCAAACCCGCCGAAACCGCCCGCGATCTGGCGCTGGCCTACAGCCCGGGGGTCGCCGAGCCGGTGCGCGAGATCGCTGCCAACCCGGCCGATGCCTACCGCTATACCGGCAAGGGCAATCTGGTGGCCGTCATCTCCAACGGCACCGCCATTCTGGGTCTGGGCAATCTGGGGCCGCTCGCTTCCAAGCCGGTGATGGAAGGCAAGGCCCTGCTGTTCAAGCGCTTCGCCGGCATCGACGCTATCGACATCGAGGTGAAGCACGAGACCAGCCAACAGTTCATCGACACGGTGGCGGCTATCGCCGATACCTTCGGCGGCATCAATCTGGAAGATATCAAGGCACCTGAGTGCTTCGAGATCGAGCAGGCGCTGATCGAGCGCTGCGATATTCCGGTGTTCCATGATGACCAGCACGGTACCGCCATCGTCACCGCCGCCGGTCTGCTCAATGCGCTGGAGATCCAGGGCAAGCTCATCAGTGACAGCCGCATCGTCTGCATGGGGGCGGGGGCTGCCGCGACTGCCTGTATGGACCTGCTGATCAAGTGTGGCGCCAGAGCGCACAACATCTTCATGCTGGATCGTCAGGGTGTTATCCACACCGGCCGCAGCGATCTCAACAAGTACAAGCAGCGCTTCGCCAACGAGACCCCGCTGCGCACCCTGATGGATGTCATCGAAGGGGCGGATGTGTTTGTCGGTGTTTCCGGCCCCGATGTGCTGCCCGCCGAAGCGGTCGCCCTGATGGCGCC
The DNA here is from genome assembly GCF_963878195.1 of Aeromonas sp. HMWF016. NCBI lineage: Bacteria > Pseudomonadati > Pseudomonadota > Gammaproteobacteria > Aeromonadales > Aeromonadaceae > Aeromonas > Aeromonas sp. HMWF016. Next base: position 31,908 of record NZ_CAWNWX010000100.1, on the reverse strand, counting down.
CAACCCGGTGATCTTCGCCTGCTCCAACCCGGATCCGGAGATCAAGCCGGCGCTGGCCCACTCGGTGCGCAGCGACCTCATCATGGGTACCGGTCGCTCTGATTACCCGAACCAGATCAACAACGTGCTCTGCTTCCCCTTCATCTTCCGCGGTGCCCTCGATGCCCGTGCCAGCCGCATCAACGATGCCATGAAGATTGCCGCGGTCGAGGCGATCCGTGCACTTGCCAAGGAGCCGGTGCCGGCCGAGGTGCTGACCGCCGCCGGGGTGAGCGAGCTCGCCTTCGGCAAGGATTACGTTATTCCCAAGCCGATGGATGCCCGTCTGCTGCCGCGCGTAGCCCGCGCCGTAGCGCTGGCGGCGGTGGCCTCCGGCGTCGCCCGCATTGAGCTGCCTGCGGACTACATGCTGTAATCCGGCGTTGCAAACGGCCCCATAGCGGGGCCGTTTTTATCTCTGCTTCTGGCGACAGCCGGAGGCGTAACCCGGGTGACCGGTTGGGGGGGGATGGGGGCAAATCGGGTTCAAAGGTGGTCAAACAGCGCTCTCCTCTGACACAATATTGCCACTATGACGCTAACGAGAATCAAGATGCAGCAGCCTGTCAGCGGCCGTTTGGCCCACGCCCTCTCCTTCTTGCGCCATGATGGTCGCCACTTTGCCCAGTTTGTCTGGGGCCGTTTCCAGCAGGACAGATTGACGGTTACCGCCGGCTATCTGGCCTATGTCACCCTGCTTTCGCTGGTGCCGATGATCGCCGTGGTCTTTGGCATGATGTCCGCCTTCCCGGTGTTCCAGAGCCTCAAGCAGGCGATGGAGCAGTTCGTCTACCACAACTTCGTACCGACGGCGGGAGAGGTGCTCAAGGAGTACATCGACGGTTTCGTCGCCAATGCCACCAACACCACGGCGGTGGGGATCGGGGCGCTGGTGGTGGTGGCGCTGATGCTGATCTCCGCCATCGACAAGAACCTCAACTACATCTGGCGTTCGACCCAGGGCCGCCCGCTGGCGCAGGCGTTTGCCATGTACTGGATGATCCTCACCCTGGGGCCCGTGCTTATCGGGGCCAGTATCGCCATCTCCTCCTACATCTTCTCGCTGCGGCTGTTTGGCGCCGAGAGCCTGTTCGGCATCGGCTATCTGCTGCTACGCGGCTTGCCGTTTCTCTTCTCGGTGCTCACCTTCCTGCTGGTCTATACCGTGGTACCGAACTGCAAGGTGCGGCTGGCCCACGCCTTTATCGGCGCGCTGGTGGCGGCGACCCTGTTCGAGCTGGCCAAGCGCGGCTTTGCCATCTACATCACCAGCTTCCCCTCCTATCAGGCCATCTACGGCGCGCTGGCCACCATCCCGATCCTGTTTGTCTGGGTCTATCTCAGCTGGCTGGTGGTGCTGCTTGGTGCGGAGACCACCGCCTGCCTCGGCGAGTACGAGAAGCCGTCGAGCGAGGAGCTTGGCTAAGCCATCGCCTTGGCCACCGGTTTATTGGTAGCATCGACGACCGCCCCTGCAATCGAGCCGGGGCGGTCGTTCTGTTTTGAGAGGAGAGGGATGTGATTGCACTGATTCAGCGGGTCTCCGAGGCCAGCGTGACTGTCGAGGGGGAGGTGACCGGCGCCATCGGTCAGGGGTTGTTGGTGCTGCTCGGGGTGGAGCAGGGGGATGATGAGGCCAAGGCCGACAAGCTGCTGCACAAGGTGAGCGGCTATCGGGTCTTCAGTGACGAGAACGGCAAGATGAACCTCAATGTCAGCCAGATCGGTGGCAGCCTGCTGGTGGTCTCCCAGTTTACCCTGGCGGCCGATACCAAGAGCGGGATGCGCCCCAGCTTCTCCTGCGGTGCCCACCCGAGCGAGGCCGAACGCCTCTATGACTACTTCGTGGCGAAGGCTGCTGCCAGCGGCATCCCGACCGCAACCGGGCGTTTTGCCGCCGACATGAAGGTGGCGCTGGTCAACGACGGCCCGGTTACCTTCTGGCTACAGGTCTGAGGATGCCTGATCCCGCGGTATGACGTGGACGATCACGTTGATGAGCCCTGCGACCGGATAGGGGGTAGCCGGGCCAATCCACTGTTCTATCAGCGTCAGGGCGTGGGTTAGCTCCAGTTCGGTGCGCGGCAACAGGTTGATGACCAGAGTGCCGCAGAGGCGGGGTGCCAGCGCCCGGTAGAGCCGCTCCTGAAACAGCAGCAGCGGGTTGCCATCCTGACTGAAGAGATCGAGCAGGATGAGGTCGTACTGCTGCTCGCTCTGCTCCAGAAAGGTGAGGGCATCGGCTTGATGGAGTGCTGGAGCTGCGCGTTCATCGCTCTCCTGATGCTGGAAAAACTGCTGATAAACGGTCAGCACCTCTTCGTCGAGGTCAACGCACTCGTGGCGGGCATCGGGCCAACGCTGACTCAGATGGCGGGTGAGATCACCGCCACCCAGCCCGAGTTCGAGGATCTGCCCGGCCTGTTCAGGCAGCAGGCAGGCGATGACCCGCTGATGGGGCAGACAGAGGGCAGCGGGGTCGGCGAGCGACATGGCGGATTGCACCACGCCGTCTATCTCCAGCCAGCGGTGCTGGTTGTTTTCCTGCACGGTCAGGCGGCGCTGGGGTTTGACGCTGAGGTGCAACAAGTGATCGGCTTGGTACGCTTGCAGATTGAAGTCCATGAATTTGCACGGCAAGATGGTTTCCGACCAGTGTAACTCAAGGATCGATCTATGTACCGGGTGGTCACCCCCCAAACGGCAGCCGAGCCGGGTACTTACTGCAAGCTGCGCTGGAAACGTCTGTGTAAGCCCTTCCATCTGCCAGTCGGCGCAAACTCAAGGATGAAACTATGTATCGGGTAGTCACCCCTCAGACAGCCGCCGAGCTGGATGCCTATTACCAGTTGCGCTGGGAGCTTCTGCGTAAACCCTTCAATCTGCCCGTTGGTTCCGAGCGGGACGAATACGACACCGTTGCCATTCACCGGCTGATGTTAGCACCCGATGGCACCCCCATCGCGGTGGGGCGCCTCTTTATCGGCGGCGACGAGGCGCAGATCCGCTTTATGGCGCTGCGTCCCGAATATCGCGGCCAGGGGCTGGGCGCCAAAATGGTGGAGGATCTCGAGCAGCTGGCCCGCAGCGAGAAGGTGAAACGGCTGGTGATGAACGCCCGTCAGGAGGCGGTGGAGTTCTATCGCAAGTGCGGTTTTCTCGAAGTGGGGGGCGGCCCCGTCTCCTTTGGCCGCATTCCCCATCGCCAGATGATCAAATCCCTGAGCCCGTTGCAGACCATCCAGTATCGCCCGGAGTGGTGTCAGGATCTCACCACCCGCTGGTCGCGCGGGGTGCCCATCAGCGAGAAGATGGGAATGCACATCAGCCACTACGATGGCCAGACCTTCCACCTCAAGGCCAATCTGGCGGCCAACCTCAACGTGCACGGCAGCATGTTTGCCGGCAGTGTCTACAGCCAGTGCGTGCTGGCGGGCTGGGGGCTGATCTGGCTGCAACTTAAAGAGGAGGGGCTGGTGGGCGAACCTGTGCTGGCCGAGAGCTCCATCAAATATCATGGCCCGGTCGATGAGGAGCCGGAGGCGCGGGTGGCTCGCGAGGGGATGCCCGCCGTGCTGCAGCCGCTCAAACGGGGCGAGCCTGCCACCTTCAGCCTCAAGATCCAGCTGTTCAGCGGCAGCAAGCTGGCGGCGGAGTTCCTCGGTCACTACGTGGTGCAGCCGGTCAAGCGGCCGGGCCATTAACGGCAGCGCGCTCCGCCACAAAACAGACAAGGCCTCATTATGAGGCCTTGTTTGTTTTACCCTTGCTGACTGTTGGTTGCCTGCTCGGTTTGGGTTTGGGTTTGGGTTTGGGCTTTTGGCGCCGGAGCCGGTCGCCAGAGCGGCGCACTGTTGCCCTGCGGCGGATAGCGTACTCCCACTTCCCAGCCGCAGCCATCCGGCTTCTGCTTGAAATCCCAGCTCAGAGTGGGCGCGGTGAGCGGGCCGCGCCACTGGCCGATAAGCTCGGCGCAGCGGTTGCCGTTGAGCACTCCCAGATCGAGTTGCCACTGCTCCTTGACCAGATCGATACCGCCCAGCGCCCCCAGCAGGTGAGTGATGGTGGAGGCGCCAGCCTGTTCGAGCTGCAGCTGCCCCTTGTCGATCTTGCCCTGCACCCTGACGCGGTAGAAGGGGGTATCGCCACCCTGCATCGCCTGCCACAGCTGATCCGGATTGAGCGCCGGCGCCGTTGCCTGCTTGAACCACTGATCCAGCAGCGGGTCTATCTTCACCTTGTCCCAGAAGGGTTCGTTGGCATCGAGAGCGAAACTGCCCTGCAGGGTGCTGTGCCACTCACCCGGTGCGCTGCCGTGCTCCGCCTGCAGGTCGGCACTCAAATCTGCCTTGCCGGAGAAGGAGACAGGAGAGCCGAACATCTTGCCCCACTGCTCCAGATCGAGCTTGGTCGCCTTCAACTGCAGGGTGCTGCTCTGGCCCGGCTCGCGTGCCCACTGGCCGCTCATGCTGAGGCTGCCCTCATCCGGCAGCGAGCTGGTGAGCTTGCCCAGTTGCCAGGAGCTGGGGGTCAGCTCCCCATCCAGTTCGCCGTTGCGGGCGCTGAGGCCATCCCACACCAGCTCGAACCACTTGCTCTCTATGCGGGCACGGCCAAGCAGCGGGCCGGGCTGATTGCCACGCAGGGCGAGATCGCTCAGGTAGAGCTGCCAGCCGGTCAGCGACAGAGGGATGGCATCGTCGAAGGAGAGCACCTTGAGCTTGTCGAACGCCAGCTTGCGGATATCCACCTGCTGCGGGCGCCAGCCCTGCCAATCCTGCCACCAACCTTGCGGCAGGCTGATATCCATGCCGCTCAGCGCCACGTCTTTCAGGGTCAGCTTCTGCTGCTGGGTATCGAGGGAGAGCTCGACATTGAACTCCCCTTCATAGGCTTTGCCCTGCAGTTCGCCGTCGAGCTGCTGGGGTGAGAAGGCGAGCTTGCCCTTGATCCCCTCCAGCTGGAACAGGCCGCGCCCCATGTCGCCCAGCGTGCCCGCCAGATAGCCGCTCGGCTGGCTGCCTGCCTGCCAGTTGAAGGCGGTGAGCTGGCCACTGAAGTTGTTGAAGGAGAGCTCCTGCTCGATGGAGTTGATGCTCACCTGATCGAACTGGCCGCGATCCAGCGACACCTGCCGCAGCGGGAATTGGTGCTGTGCCAGATCCCCCAGCTCGACCCGCATGCCACGAGCCTTGAGATCGTGCAGTTCGAGGGTTCGAGCCGGCCAGTCGAGCACCATGCCGCTCTCCAGCAGGCCGTCAAACAGGTTGGTCACCAGCTTGTCGCTGCGCAGTACCTCTCCCTCCAGCCGCCCTTTCAGGCTGAGACGGGCGAAGGTGAACTGTGGTGTCTCCAGCTGGCCGATGTTGAGGGTCAGGTTGGCTTGTGGCTGGCGTTTCGGATCGATCAGATCCCAGTCGCTCAGGGTGGCGTTGAGGCCGCGCAGGGTCAGCCCGTCGCTCTCAAGGCTCAGCCTGTCTATGGTGCTGTCACCGATGGAGAGGGAGTGCACCGGCAGGCTGGGCAGCTGGTTGGGCAGCGGCAGCTTGATGGCGGGGCGAATGAGGTCGAGATGGGCGATCCGCACATCGCGGTTCAGCCAGTCGATGCTCTCGATCTCCAGATAGATCTTGTCGAGAGAAACCGCATCGCCGTAGCGCACCTGCTCCGCCAGCAGGGTGTAGGGGTGGAGCGGGTTGAATACCAGCCGCCCTATGGTGACCGGTACGCCGGTCTGCTGGCTGATCCAGCTGGCGATGGGGCCTTTGGCGCGCTCGGCGTCGAACAGGCCGAGGGCAACCCAGACAAACAGCAGCAGGAAGGCGAAGGTGTAGAGCAGGCCGCGTAGCCAGGAATTCATGGATGCTTTCCTCCTGTTTTGGGGTGTGTTGTCAGGCGTTTGAGTAGTGGTCCCGCAGACCGAGCCAGCGCCGTATCAAGGGTTCGACATGGCTCGGGTGTCTATCCATAAGGACATGTGACCATCTTCTGCATCTACCTCGATCAGGCATTGGAATAGTGATCCCGTAAGCCAAGCCAGCGCCGTATCAAGGGGTCGACATGGCTCGGGTGCCTATCCATAAGGAAGCGTGCCATCTTTTGTACCTGCGGAATAAGTGGCTGATCCCGCACCAGATCGGCGATCTTGAGATCGGCCAGACCGGTCTGGCGGGTGCCGAGCAGTTCCCCCGGACCGCGCAGTTCCAGATCGCGCTGGGCGATGAGGAAGCCATCGTTGGTCTCACGCAGCACCCCGAGCCGGCTCTGGGCTGTTTTGGACAAGGGGGCATGATAGAGCAGCACGCAGTGAGAGGCTACCGCTCCGCGTCCGACCCGACCGCGCAGCTGGTGCAGCTGCGCCAGCCCGAGCCGTTCCGGGTTCTCGATGATCATCAGGCTGGCGTTGGGCACATCCACCCCCACCTCGATGACGGTGGTGGCGACCAGCAGTTGCAGTATGCCTGCCTTGAACTCCTCCATCACCCGCTGTTTCTCGACCGGCCGCATCCGGCCGTGTACCAGCCCGATATGCAGCCCCGGCAGCAGGTTCTGCAGCTCGGCGGCGGTATCCTCGGCGGCCTGACACTCCAGCACCTCCGACTCCTCGATCAGGGTGCAGACCCAGTAGGCCTGCTTGCCCTCGGTGCAGGCGAGCTTGACCCGCTCGATCACGTCGCCGCGACGGCTGTCGGGCAGCGCCACCGTGGTGATGGGGGTTCGGCCCGGCGGCAGTTCGTCGATGACCGAGGTATCGAGGTCGGCATAGGCGGTCATCGCCAGGGTGCGGGGGATGGGGGTGGCGGTCATGATGAGCTGATGGGGATGCACCCCTTCACGTTCCCCTTTCTCACGCAGGGCGAGGCGCTGATGCACCCCGAATCTGTGCTGTTCATCGATGATGACCAGCGCCAGACGCTGGAACACCACCTGCTCCTGAAAGATGGCGTGGGTGCCCACCACCATTTGGACGCTGCCATCGGCGATGGCAGCCAGTGCCTCCTCCCGCGCCTTGCCTTTCTGCTTGCCAGCCAACCAGCCGACACCGATGCCGAGCGGCTCCAGCCACTTGGCGAAGTTGATAGCGTGCTGTTCCGCCAGCAGCTCGGTCGGTGCCATCAAACCCACCTGACAGCCGTTGCCGATGGCCTGCAGGGCGGCCAGCGCCGCGACCAGGGTCTTGCCGGATCCCACATCCCCCTGCACCAGCCGCATCATGGGGTGGCTCTGTTGCAGATCCTTACTTATCTCGGCCACCACCCGGCTCTGGGCACCGGTCGGCTTGAACGGCAGGGCGCCGAGCAGCTGTTCGACCAGCGCAGGCGCCGGTTTGAGGGCGCGGGCCAGCTGGGTTTGTGCCTGAGCGCGCACCTTGAGTACCGAGAGGTTGTGAGCCAGCAGCTCCTCCAGAACCAGTCGCTGCTGGGCCGGATGTTGGCCGCTTTCGAGCAGCGGCAGCGCCACCGAGGGGGGCGGACGGTGCAGCAATTTCAGGGCGGCGGCCAGTTCAATCTGGTGGGGATAGAGGCCGGCGGGCAGCAGCTCCTCAACGCCATAGAGGTCGAGCTGGGCCAGCGCCTGATCGGTGAGGTTGCGCAGGGTGAGCTGGCGCAGTCCCTCGGTAGTCGGGTAGACGGGGGTGAGCGCCTCCTCGGTCTGACCGGCCTGCTCCTCGCCGAGCAGCTTGTACTCGGGGTGGGCCATCTCCAGCCCGTATTTGCCGGGGCGCACCTCGCCAAAGCAGCGGATCAGGCGGCCTGTCGCCAGACTGTTCTTCTGGGCGGCGGTGAAGTTGAAGAAGCGCAGGGTGAGGGTGCCGGTGCCGTCGCTGATACGGCAGACCAGCATGCGACGACGCCCCATCACCAGCTGAGTGTCCTGGATCTCCCCCTCGACGGCGCCGTGCAGGCCGGGCGGCAGATCGCCGATGGGCCACACCTGGGTGCGGTCCTCGTAGCGCAGGGGGAGGTGGAACAGCAGGTCCTGTACCGTGGCCAGTCCCAGCCGCTCGAGCTTCTCCTGCATCTTGCTGCCGACACCCTTGAGGCTATCGAGAGGAATTTTATCCAATTTCATCAATTAGATGCCCGAAAACACTGTAAATATGTCCAGATGATAGGGGTTGTTGAGGGGCCGATGCAAGCCGAGTTGCTGCTGGCAGGGCAGCCAAAGTGTGGGAAACGGAGGATATAACAAAGGCCTGCCGAAAACGGGAGGCCTTGGTCTGATTGTCGTTGGGCAGGGGGGCGCGGTGCGCCCCGGGGTCAGATGATCCGCTTGAGTAGCAGATGGGCCTTGACCCGGTGGATCCGTCCCAGCAGCTTGCGCACCTGCTCCGGGTAGTCGTGGATCTGCTCTACCTGATCGAAGTGGCTGATGCGCTTGGTGTTGGCCAGAATGTTCTCCCGCTCGGCATTGAACTGGGGACGCAGGTGGTGGCGACGATCATGCACCAGCAGGCCGTTCTCCAGATCCAGCGCCCAGGCGCGCGGGTTGAGGTTGTTGCCGGTGAGCAGGGCCCACTCGTCATCCACGAAGATCCCCTTGAGATGGTAGGAGTTGCGCTCGCAGCACCAGAGCATCAGGTTGAGGCGACCATCATCGATGTGATGCTGGTTGCGCTCGGCAAACTTGCGCAGGTTGGTCTCGTAGAGATAGGGCAGGCCGCCGATGGTGGAGAACTTCTCCTCCGGCGGGATGAAGAAGTCGTTGGCGGTCTTGTCGCCCACCACGATCGTTACCTTGCAGCCACGCTGCAGCAGATCCTCGATATCCTTGCTCAACTCCTTGGGGGGGTTGAAATAAGGGGTACAGATGAAGATCTCCCGCTCGGTGGAGCGCACCAGATTGCGGATCATCTGGTTGAGCTGGTTGTTGCGCTTGCCCAGACCCGCCATCGGGGTGATGGCCACCTCCTGGGTGTTGACCGGCATGGTGGCGAAGCGGTACTGCCCCTGACGCAGGCTCAGCTTGAAGCGGCGGATCGGCCCCTTCAGCTGTTTGGCGCTGGGCACGTCGCTGCGATCCAGCCGCTGCACGGCATCGCTCTTCACGAACAGGTCATCCACGTAGTTGACCATGCTGCGGGCCAGCTCCGGGCTGGTGATCTGGTGATAGCGGTCGAAGCGGTAGCGCTCCTGCTGGTGCAGGTAGATATCGTTGAGGCTGGCACCGGAGTAGAGTACCACATCGTCAAAGATGAAGCCCTTGAGGTGCAACACGCCGAGCAGCTCGCGCCCCTTCACCGGCACGCCGTAGATTTCGATCTTGTGCTCGTAGCGGGCGGCCATCTCCTGATACATCAGGTGGTTGCCGCCTTGCTTGCCCTTGCCGATCAGGCCGCGCTGGGCACGGTGGAAGTCGACGAACAGCTTGACGTCGAGAGCCGGATTGCGCTGCTTGGCCTCGTAGAGGGCGGTGAGGATCTCGCGACCCGCGTCATCATCCTGCAGATAGAGCGCGACCAGATAGATGCGCTGGGTAGCACTGGCAATGAGTGCAAGAATGCGGCGCTTGAAATCTTTGGCGCTGTAGAGCACTTCAAACTGGTCTGCCGCGACGGCGATCTGGGGCAGGCGTGTCAGCAGTTGTCGATAATGGGCCGATGAATGCATAGAGAGACCTGAAATCACGGGGTTAAGCGTTCCACTCGGAGCGATGAATAGGCGATTCTAGCAATCTCGCCCTCTCAGCCAAAGAAAGAATCGTCAGAAAGATGAAAAAGGCCTCACAAGTGAGGCCTTTTTTGTGCGTATCGGCAGTGATCAGAGGAAGCTGTAAATGATCATCGCCATCACGCCGCCGGTGGTGCCGATGATGGTCTCCATCACGGTCCAGGTCTGCAGGGTCTGCTTCTCGGAGAGGCCGAGGTAGCGGTTGGCCAGCCAGAAACCGGAGTCGTTGACGTGAGAGAGCACGATGGCACCGCCGCCGATGGCGATGGTAACGGCAGCCAGCTGGGCACCGTTGAGGCCGAGCGGCTCCAGCATCGGCAGCACCAGACCACAGGCGGTCAGCATGGCGACGGTGGCAGAGCCCTGAATCACCCGCACCGCGGCGGCCAGAATGAAGGCCAGCGCGACGATGGGCAGACCGGAGTCGGCCAGCATGTTGCCAAGGGCTGCGCCCACGCCGGAATCAACCAGCACCTGCTTGAAGACGCCACCGGCACCGGTAACCAGAATAATGACGCCGGCCGGCTGGATGGCGCTGTTGCAGACGCTCATCACCTCGTCACGGGACATGCCGCGGCGAATACCCAGCAGATAGAAGGCGGCCAGACAGGCGACCATGATGGCGGTGAAGGGGTGGCCGATGAACTCCAGCCAGTTGTGCAGGGTAGAGCCCGCCTCGACGAAGCGGCCGACGATGGTCTTGAGGCCGATCATCAGCAGCGGCAGGCCGATCAGACCCATCGCCAGCCCGAAGGAGGGCAGGGATTTGCTGTCATCGTGAACGCTGTTCTGGGCATCGGCAGGCAGCGGCACATCGACGATCTTGCTGATGAAGTCACCGAACAGCGGGCCTGCCAGGATCAGGGCCGGTACGGCGGCGATCAGGCCGAACAGGATCATGTAGCCGAAGTCGGCTCCCAGCTGGGAAGCGACCAGGATCGGGCCCGGAGCCGGAATAAGGAACGCCTGACAGGTGGCGATACCGGCCAGCAGGGCGATACCGATCTTCACCACGCTGCCGCCGCCGCGACGGACGATGGCGAAGGCGACACCGATCAGCAGCACCACAGCCACATCGAAGAAGAGCGGCAGGGCGCAGACAAAGCCGGTCAGGGCCATGGCCCAGTTGGCGCGCTTGACGCCGAACTTGCCGAGCAGGGTGTGAGCTACCCGGTCGAGGGCACCGGTCACTTCCATCACCTTGCCAAACATGGCACCCAGCGCCACCACCACGGCAACGAAGCCGAGGGTGCCGCCCATCCCTTTCTGGATGGTGTTGGCGATGTCGGCCGGGTTCATGCCGGCGGCAAGACCGGCCACCATGGAGACCAGAATGAGGGAGACGACGGCGTGCAGACGAGCCTTCATCACCAGGAAGAGCAGCAGCACGATCGAGCCGGCGGCCGTCATGATCAGGGAGAGGTCAGACATTGTTATGCGTTCCTTAATCCAAGTTCGGTAGTGACACCCTGTCGATCCGTCGACAAACCATATCTTTATGATTTATTTAGATTTATGGCAAGGGCTCAACATCATATGCCCAGGTGACTATGGGTTTGCTCAGTCTGTGGCAGACTTCACATTTTTAATGGTTACCGGTAACATGTTACCGGTAACGTGCTAGATTAGAACCCATCAACAGCTGGTTTTTTGAAAAGTGGGACAGAGGTCAAATTATGGCGGGTAAGTGCATTATCGTGATGGGTGTATGTGGCAGCGGTAAATCCAGCGTGGGCCTCAAAGTGGCAGAAGCGTTGGGCGCCAAGTTCATCGATGGTGATGATCTCCACCCCAAGGCCAACATCCAGAAGATGGCTGGCGGCAACCCCCTCAACGATGAGGATCGCGCCCCCTGGCTGGAGCGGATCCGCGACGCCGCCTACAGTCTCGAGCAGAAGAACGAGACCGGCATCATTGTCTGTTCCGCCCTCAAAAAGCAGTACCGCGACCAGATCCGCGAAGGCAACGAGTCGGTCAGCTTCATCTTCCTCGATGGCAGCCAGCCGCTGATCCTCGAGCGGATGCGTGCCCGCAAGGGCCACTTCATGCGCGAAAGCATGGTACAAAGTCAGTTCGATACTCTGGAGCGCCCGGATGGCGAAGCCGGTGTATTCCACATCGATATCGACGGCACCTTCGAACAGGTGGTTGACCGCGCCGTCACAGCATTGGAGCAAGCCCAATGATTCATAAGGTAATTTCCGACGTCACTGCCCGCATCCGCGAGCGCAGTGCCGCCCGTCGTCAGGCCTTTATGGCCCGCATCCAGCGTCAGGCCGAGCAGGGCAAGACCCGCGCCGCACTGGCCTGCGGCAACCTGGCCCACGCCGTGGCCGCCTGCAGCAGTGACGAGAAGGGTCGCATCCTCGACATGACCCGTGCCAACGTCGGCATCGTCACCGCCTACAACGACATGCTGAGCGCCCATCAGCCCTATCAGGGTTATCCGGACATCATCAAGGGCGCGCTGGCCGAACTGGGCCACAGTGCTCAGGTTGCCGGTGGCGTTCCCGCCATGTGCGACGGCGTGACTCAGGGTCAGCCGGGGATGGACATGTCCCTCTTCTCCCGCGATCTCATCGCTCAGGCGACTGCGCTGTCGCTCTCTCACAACACTTTTGATGCCACCCTGCTGCTCGGCATCTGCGACAAGATCGCTCCGGGCCAGATTATGGGGGCGCTCTCCCACGCCCACCTGCCGACGGCATTTGTTCCTGCCGGCCCGATGGCGAGCGGTATCAGCAACGACGAGAAGGTGAAGGTTCGCCAGCAGTACGCCGCCGGTGAAGTGGGCCGCGACGCCCTGCTGGAGATGGAGTGCGGCGCCTACCATGCGGCGGGCACCTGCACCTTCTACGGCACCGCCAACACCAACCAGCTGGTGTTCGAGGCCATGGGCCTGATGCTGCCGGGCTCCGCCTTCGTCCACCCGCACAGCGAGCTGCGCCATGCCCTGACCGTTGAAGCGGCACGTCGCATCAGCGCCATGATCCCGGGTTCCCCCGCCTATCGTCCCCTGAGCGAGGTGCTGGATGAGCGCTCGCTGGTCAATGGTCTGGTGGCTCTGCTCGCCTCCGGCGGCAGCACCAACCACAGCATCCACATGGTGGCGCTGGCCCGCGCGGCCGGTCTGGTACTGACCTGGGATGACATCAGCGATCTCTCCGACGTGGTGCCGCTGTTGGTTCGCATTTACCCGAACGGCCCGGCCGACGTCAACGCCTTCGAACAGGCGGGCGGTGTGCCCGGTCTGATGCGCCGTCTGGCCGAAGAGGGGCTGATCCACATGGATGCCACTCCGGTCTTTGGCGAGATGCAGGATTACCTCAGCCGTCCGGCTCTGGTCGACGGCCAGCTGGTATGGCAGCCGGTGGGTGAGAGCGGCGATGCGAGCGTGCTGTCGCCTTCCGGCAGCGTATTCCAGGCCACCGGGGGCACCAAGCTGCTGGCGGGCAATCTGGGCCGCGCCGTGGTCAAGGTCTCCGCCGTGGCTCCCGAGTATCGGGTGATTGAAGCGCCGGCGCGGGTTTTCTCCTCCCAGCATGCGGTGGAAGCAGCCTACAAGGCGGGCGATCTCAATCAGGACGCCGTGATCGTGGTGCGCCACAATGGCCCGGCCGCCAACGGCATGCCGGAGCTGCACAAGCTGATGCCGGTGCTCGGCAACTTGCAGAAGGCGGGTTACAAGGTAGCGCTGGTCACCGATGGCCGTCTCTCCGGCGCCTCCGGCAAGATCCCGGCCGCTATCCACGTCACCCCGGAAGCGCTGCACGGCGGGGCCATCGGCCTGCTTGCCGACGGCGACCTGCTGCGGGTTGACGCGGTAAACGGTAGCCTCGACTGCCTGACCGATTTGAGTGGCCGTACCCAGGCCGAGATTGACCTCACTCCGGAACAAGAGGGGTGGGGCCGTGAACTGTTCAGCGTGATGCGTCGCGCGGTATCGAGCGCCGAGTGTGGCGCCACCATCTTTGACTAAGGAAGAGCTATGCAGAACTGGAAAGTGACCCCGGCCGAGGTGTTTGCCGCCTCCCCGCTGGTACCCGTGATGGTTATCAACGAGCTGGATCAGGCCCTGCCGATGGCCAAGGCGCTGCTTGACGGCGGCATCTCTGTCTTCGAAATCACCCTGCGCACTCCGGTGGCGCTCGATGCCATCGCCCTCATCGCCAAGGCGATGCCGGATGCCATGGTCGGTGCCGGTACCGTGCTCAACTGCGCGCAGTTTGACGCTGCCGTTGCAGCCGGTGCCCGCTTCGTCATCTCCCCGGGGATGACGCCGGCCCTGCTGGCCCATGCGGCCAAGAGCACTGCGCCGCTGATCCCGGGTGTGGCTACTCCGTCTGAAGTGATGCAGGCGCTGGAAGCGGGCTACGACCACCTGAAGTTCTTCCCGGCC
>NZ_CAWNWX010000100.1:0-17749 GCF_963878195.1 Aeromonas sp. HMWF016 | reverse complement strand
TGCGTGGCCACCGTCGGCGGCTCCTGGATGCTGCCGGCCGATGCGGTCAAGAGCGGTAACTGGGAAGAGGTGACCCGCCTCTCCCGCGAGGCGGTTGAATTGGTTAAACGCTAAGTGCAAGTCGTGTAGATAAATCGAACAGGCCACCCTCGGGTGGCCTGTTTGATTTTTCGTTTCTCCCTCGGTGGGATCAAATATGCTCGCGCGGCCGATTACGCTTCGCTAATCGACCCTACCCGATCCGTTGTTGTGGGTGATCAGCCGAGGCTTTCCCCCTCATAGAGGGTGAAGCCCATATCCTTGCGGCTCTCGGCTGGCGGTTTGCCGCCGAGGCGGGCGAGCAGCATGGTGGCGGCTTCGCGGCCGATCTCTTCGCGGGGAGTGACGATACTGGCCAGCTTGGGAGTCATGGCGTGGCCAATGTCGAGGGCGTTGCTGCCGGCGATGGCAATCTGCTGCGGCACCGGGATCCAGCGGCTCTGACACTGCAGCAGGGCGCCGACAGCCAGGTCATCGTTGGTGCAAAAGATGCCGTCGAGGTCGGGGTAGCGCGCCAGCGCCTGATCAAGCAGCTCGCTGCCGAGGGTAAAGGTGGAGGATTGCTCGGTCAGCAGGTGCTGGCCGGTGAGGCCGAAGTCCTGCATCGCCTGATAGTAGCCCTCCATCCGCAGCTGGGTCCGCACGTCGAGACGGGCGCCGAGATAGACCACCTGACGTCGGCCCCGGCGCAGCATCTCTGATACCATGGCCCGGGCGGCCGCCTTGTGATCCATGCCGACCACCATGTCGATGGGGTCGGGGGGGAGATCCATGGTCTCCACCACCGGAATGCCGGCAGTGGCGATCATCTTGCGGGTGCGCTCGGTGTGGCGGCTGTCGGAGAGGATCAGGCCATCCACGTTGTAGGAGAGCAGCGAGGCGATCTGCTCCTCCTCCCGCTCCGGGCTGTAGCCGTAGTGGGCGAGCAGGGTCTGGTAGCCCGCCGGTCGGGTCACCGCTTCGATGCCGTGGATCACCGCTGAGAAGACCTGGTTGGAGAGGGAGGGGATCAGGATGCCGATCGCCCTGCTGGTCGCGTTGGAAAGAATGTCCGGCGCCCGGTTGGGGATATAGCCCAGCTCCTCCACCGCCGCGGCGATCCGCTCGCGGGTGCCCTCGGCCACGGTCTGCGGATCGCGCAGATAGCGGCTGACGGTCATCTTGGTGACCCCGGTCAGGTCGGCTATATCCTGCAGGGTGGGGCGGCGCTTGCGAGTGGGGCTCATGACGGTATCCAAGATGAATGTTACGTGTAACATTACCGTTTTTGGCGGCGAAAGTCAGCATATGAAACCGTAAAGAGGCAGATTTCCGATGGTAAAAGGCAAGCAGTTCGCACAGGTGCGTTTCACGCAGGATGAGGTGGAGGGGGAGCAGTTCTCGGAGTGCCGTTTTATCGGCTGTGACTTCTCCTGGCTCGATCTTGGCGAGAGCCGCTTCGTCGATTGCAGCTTCTACGATCGGGAGAGCGAGCAGAGTTGTCTGATGCAGGGCTGCGATCTGCGTGAGGTGAGCTTTCTGCGCTGTGATCTCACCATGGTCGATTGCAGTCGCAGCCAGTGTCTGGGGCTGGAGTTGCGCGACTGTCAGGCGGTGGGCATCAACTTTGCCCATGCCAGCTTTGCCAACCGGATCACCGCCAAGAGTTACTTCTGCGAGGCGCACCTGACCGGCAACAACTTCAGCTATGCCAGCTTCGAAGGCTGCCTGTTGGAGAAGTGCGAGCTGAGCAGCAACCGTTGGCAGGGGGCCAATCTGTTCGGCGCCTCGCTGGCGGGGTCTGACCTCAGTGGTTCCGAGTTTGGCCAGATCGACTGGAGCAGCTTCAGCCTGCAGGGTTGCGACCTGCGCCAGTGCGATTTGCCGGGGCTGGATCTGCGCCGGATCGATCTGCAGGGGGTGATGATTAACGAGGATCAGCAGCAGACGTTGCTGGAGCAGGTCGGTTTGATCGTCTTCCCCTGAGCTGACTGAAAAATATGTAATTTTTCACCAAAGAGGGGAGGAGCCTCTTCCCCTTGAATGACAAAAGCCTGCGCAGGGCAGGCTTTTGGCTTATGTGGGCTGGTGT
Source organism: Aeromonas sp. HMWF016 (assembly GCF_963878195.1). Classification (NCBI taxonomy): domain Bacteria; kingdom Pseudomonadati; phylum Pseudomonadota; class Gammaproteobacteria; order Aeromonadales; family Aeromonadaceae; genus Aeromonas; species Aeromonas sp. HMWF016. Next base: position 15,639 of record NZ_CAWNWX010000100.1, on the reverse strand, counting down.
GCGGCGTTACGAGCGCTTGCCCAGCCATTTGGTCGGGTTGATCGCCTCGCCCTGATAGCGGATCTCGAAGTAGAGGCCGGGCCTGTCCTGTCCGCCGCTGTCGCCGACCAGCGCCACCGGTTCGCCCTGTTCCACATTCTGGCCCACCTGACGCAGCAGCGACTGGTTGTGACCGTAGAGGCTCATGTAGCCGCTGCCGTGGTCGATCACCAGCAGCATACCGAAGCCGTCGAGCCAGTCGGCGTAAACCACCTGACCCGGGGCGACCGCCTTGACCTGGGTTCCTTCGCTGGCGCCGATCAGGGTACCTTTCCACTTCAGTTCGGCGGTGCGCGGCGAGCCGTAGGCGATGAGGATCGGCCCCTGTACCGGCCAGCGCAGGCTGCCGTTGGTTTTGAGCCCGGTGTAGTGGCCTGCACTACTGATGCCGGAACCGCGCTCCGGCTTGGTGCTGGCGACCTCCTGCTGGCTCGCCTGATCCTGACGCTGCTGCTCGGCACGGCGCTGTTCCGCCAGACGGCGCTGACGCTCCTGCTCCGCCTTCAGCTTGGCCAGCCGCTCCCGTTCGGCCCGTTCGCGGCGCTCCTGCTCTTCCCGTTTGCGACGCAGCTCTTCCAGTCGGGCCTTCAGCGCTTTCTCCGCCTTGACCAGCTGGGTCAGCTTCTGTTCGTCATCCTCGACCGACTGCTGCAGCTGGTTGCGCACCTTGGCCCGGCTCTGCTGGCTGGCCAGCAGGGTCTGGTGGTGCTCCTGCTGTTCACTCAGCAGGGCCTGCAGCTTGCTTTCGGTCTCTTTGGTGGCTTGCTGGTTTTTCGCCAGCTTGTCGCGGGTGGCTCGTAGCGCCTCGATGGCTTCGATGCGCGCCTTGTTGAGGTAGTCGTAGTAGTCGAGGGAGCGGCTCAGTTTGGCCGGATCCTGCTGATTGAGCAGCAGTTTGAGGTAATCGTGACTGCCGGCGGTGAAGGCGCTCTCCGCCTGCTTGGCCAGCAGTTGCTTCTGATGTTTGGCTTGTTGCTCCAGCGCCAGCTTGTCTTTTTGCAGATTGGCCAGCTTCTGCTGGTTCTGCTTGAGTTGCTGTCTGGTCTCATCGAGCTTGGCGGCAGCGGCCGAGATGGCCTGCTCGTCAGCTTTGAGCTGGGCGTTGAGCTTGGCCAGCTCCTGCTTGCTGAGCTTGATGGTTTGTTGTTGTTCCTTGATCTGGGACTGCATGGCGCCCAGCTGTTGATTGGCGGCCAAAGCCGGTTTGCTGGAGCCAAACGACAGGCAAAAAAACAGCGCGCCGGCCAACAGGCCGACGCGACTGGTTTTTGGTGAAATAACTTCGCATCCCCGCATGGGGAAGGATTATTTCAGAATCATCAGGGGCTTGCCAGTCATTTCCGGCGGCACCGGCAGACCCATCAGGGTCAGCATGGTGGGGGCCAGATCGGACAGTTTGCCACCCTCGGCAACCTCGGCTTTACGACCGAAGTAGATGAGCGGAACCGGCAGATTGGTGTGGGCGGTGTGAGCCTGACCAGTCTCTTCGTCCATCATCTTCTCGGCGTTGCCGTGGTCGGCAGTGATCAGGCACTCGCCACCCACTTCGGCGAGGGCGTCGGTAACGCGACCGATGCAGTGGTCAACGGCTTCACAGGCTTTGACGGCGGCATCGAACACACCGGTGTGACCAACCATGTCGCCATTCGGGTAGTTACAGATGATGACGTCGTACTTGCCGCTCTTGATGGCTGCAACCAGCTTGTCGGTCAGCTCTTCGGAGCTCATCTCCGGCTGCATGTCATAGGTGGCCACTTTCGGGCTGGCGACGATTTCGCGATCTTCGCCAGTGAAGCAGGCCTCTTCGCCACCGTTGAAGAAGAAGGTGACGTGAGCGTACTTCTCGGTTTCGGAGATGCGCAGCTGGGTCTTGCCCTGCTTGGCCAGCCACTCACCCAGGGTGTTGACCAGAGCGGTCGGCGGGTAGGCACAGGCGGTTTTGATGTCGGCCGCGTATTCGGTCAGCATCACGAAGTTCAGCTTCGGCTGGGCAGCACGGGCGAAACCGGTGAAGTCGGTGTCAACGAAGGCACGGGTGATTTCACGGGCACGGTCGGCACGGAAGTTCATGAAAATCAAAGCATCGCCGTCAACCATTGGGGCAGCTTCACCGATGCGGGTGGCCTTGACGAATTCGTCGTTCTCGTCGCGAGCATAGGCGGCAGCCAGCGCTTCGGTGGCGCTTTCGGCGGTGAACTCGCCCTTGCCCTGGGTCATCAGGTCATAGGCTTGCTGCACGCGATCCCAGCGGTTGTCGCGGTCCATAGCGTAGTAACGGCCGATCATGGAGGCGAAACGGCCCTTGCCCAGCTTGGCAAACAGGGCATCGAACAGCTCGATGGAGGACTGGGCGGAGCGCGGCGGTACGTCGCGGCCATCCAGGAAGGCGTGGAAGTAGATCTTCTCGGCGCCACGCTTGGCGGCCATCTCGATCATGCCCATGATGTGCTCTTCGTGGCTGTGCACGCCACCCGGAGACATCAGACCCATGATGTGAACGGCTTTGCCGTTGCTCACGGCAGCGTCAACAGCCTTGGCAATCTCCACGTTCTCGAAGAAGGGGCCGTCCTGAATGTCTTTGGAGATGCGGGTCAGCTCCTGATAGACGATGCGACCGGCACCGATGTTGACGTGGCCCACTTCGGAGTTGCCCATCTGGCCATCCGGCAGACCGACGTCCAGGCCGGAGCCGGAGATCAGGGTGCTGGTGTAATCACGGGCCAGACGATCGAGGTTGGGAGTCTTGGCGGCAGCGACGGCGTTGAACTCCTGCTTGGTGCTGTAGCCCCAACCGTCCATGATGACCAGAACCAAAGGTTTCTTAGCTGTTGACATAAGACTATGTCCTCTCGGATTGGAAAAAATGCGGGAAATGAAACTAGCGTAATATTACTACATCTGCCGAAATAGTCACCTGATAGCCAAGGGCGACCCCCTCGGCTCCGCACAGCGCCGTTTCAGGGGCGCAACATACCGAATCGTGATGGGAGCCTGCTCGCGCTTTCCCGCCAAGATGGCTGATCTTGGCTATTCCCCCATGTATACTCGGGCCCTTGTCTTGATCCCTGGATAGTAGAAGATGCAAGAGTATTTGGATTTCGCGGCTCGCAACCCGCTGCTGACCGCAGCCTGGTTCGGCCTGGCAGGCACTCTGGTTTACACCACTGTGCGTGCCCGTTTTTCTCCGGTAAAAACCGTCAACAACCACACCGCGACCCTGCTGATCAACCGTGAAAACGCCACCGTGGTGGATATTCGCAGTCAGGAAGAGTACGCCAAGGGCCATCTGGCCGGTGCCCAGCACCTGCCGCTCACCCAGATCCAGAGCAATAACCTGGGCCCGGTTGAAAAGCATAAAGATGCCCCCATCATAGTGGTGTGCGAGTCGGGAATGACTGCGGGCGGCGCAGGTCGTCAACTGAGCAAGGCCGGATTCCAGCAGGTATATGTGCTCGGCGGTGGCATGGCCCAGTGGCGTGCAGAAAATCTGCCGGTCACCAAGAAGCGCTGATTAACGCTGATTCAAGCAGGGCCTGTGCCCACTTATCCATATAAAAGGAAGCAAACGAAATGGCTGACGAGATCAACAACCAGGAAGTACAACCGGAATTCCACATCCAGCGTGTCTACACCAAGGATGTCTCTTTCGAAGCGCCCAACACCCCGCACATCTTCCAGAAAGAGTGGCAGCCGGACGTCAAGCTGGACATGGACACCAAGACCAACATCCTGGCTGACAGCGTCTACGAAGTGGTGCTGACCCTGACCGTCACCTGCAAGCTGGAAACCGAAACTGCCTTCCTGTGCGAAGTTCAGCAAGCCGGTATCTTCACCATCGGCAACCTGCCGGAGCCGCAACTGGCTCACTGCCTGGCTGCCTTCTGCCCGAACATCCTGTTCCCGTATGCCCGCGAAGCCGTGGCCAACATGGTGAGCAAGGGTTCCTTCCCGCAGCTGAACCTGGCACCGGTCAACTTCGATGCCCTGTTTGCCCAGCACATGGCGCAAGCTCAGGCCCAGCAGGCGACTGCGGAAGCCTGATAATGGCTGACCAGATCGCTATCTCGGTCCTGGGGGCGGGGTCTTACGGCTCCGCCCTTGCCATTTCTCTGGCGCGCAACGGTCATCCGACCCTGCTGTGGGGTCATGACCCCGCCCATGTCGCCGAGCTGGAACAGGATCGCTGCAACAAGGCATTTTTGCCGGATGTCCCTTTCCCCGCCGACCTGCAACTGACTGCGGATCTGCAACGTGCGGTACAGGCTGCCCCCGTACTGCTGCTGGTTGTGCCGAGCCACGTATTCGGCCAGGTGCTGACTCAGGTCAAACCCTTCCTGCGCCCCGATACCCGTATCGCCTGGGCCACCAAGGGGCTGGAGCCTGACAGCGGCCGCCTGCTGCAGGATGTGGCCCGCGAGGTGCTGGGTGACGAGATGCCGCTGGCGGTCATCTCCGGCCCGACCTTCGCCAAGGAGCTGGCTGCCGGCATGCCGACCGCCATCTCGGTCGCCTCGACCCACGATGATTTCGCCGACGATCTCTCCCATCTGCTGCACTGTGGCCGTTCGTTCCGGGTCTATACCAATCCGGACTTCGTCGGTCTGCAACTGGGTGGTGCAGTGAAGAACGTCATCGCCATCGGTGCCGGTCTCTCCGACGGGCTGGGTTTTGGTGCCAACGCCAGAACCGCGCTCATCACCCGGGGTCTGGTGGAGATGCAGCGTCTTGGAGCTGCGCTTGGAGCCGATGCCAAAACCTTTATGGGGATGGCTGGGCTCGGGGATCTGGTGCTCACCTGTACCGACAACCAGTCGCGCAACCGTCGCTTCGGACTGGCGCTCGGCGCCGGTAAAGGTGTCGACACTGCCATGACCGAGATCGGTCAGGTGGTAGAGGGGTATCGCAACACCAAGGAGGTGCATCTGCTGGCGGCACGCTGCGGCGTCGAGATGCCCATCTGCGAACAGATCTTCAAGGTGCTCTATGAGGGGAAAAACCCGAAAGAGGCCGCCATCGCCCTGCTGTCGCGCGACAAGAAGGACGAGTAATCTGCCGATTGCCCATGCAAAAGGCCCCGCCGGATGGCGGGGCCTTTTCTTTGCGCCGCAAGGGCAACAAATCAGTAGTAGGAGTGGTCGCCGCGCTGGTGCTCGGTGGCGTCTTTGACACCCTTGAGTTCGCCCGGGAATTTCTCCAGCAACTGCTTCTCGATACCCTCTTTCAGGGTGTAATCGACCATGGAGCAGCCGTTGCAACCGCCGCCAAACTGCAGAATGGCATAGCCATCTTCAGTCAGCTCGGTCAGGGTCACCTTGCCGCCGTGACCGGCCAGCATGGGGTTCACCTCGGAGATGAGAGTGTACTCGATGCGCTCGATCAGCGGGGCATCGTCGGCAACCTTGCGCATCTTGGCGTTCGGCGCCTTCAGGGTGAGCTGGGAGCCCATCTGATCGGTCACGAAATCGATGGTGGCATCCACCAGGAAGGGGGCGCTCAGGGGATCGACCATGCAGTCGAAACCGCTGAAAGGCAGGTGCTGATCTTCCGGATCCACGGCATCGGGTGGGCAATACGATACGCCACACTCGGCATTCTGGGTTCCCGGATTGACCACAAACACCCGGATATTGGTGCCATCAGGCTGTTTTTCCAGCAGTTTACGGAAATGGGCCTGGGCGGCGTCGGAAATGCTGATCATCACTATCCTCATAAACCTGAGTGTACGACTAGGGTATTCATGATAACGCGGTTAGCAAGGCTTGGGTAGCATGCCGATGGCTACTTGAGATGCCTCTGGGTGCGGCAGATTGCCCAGACCTCCACCTTTGTGATCCCGCTCTCATGAAGCAGGCGGGTGAGCTGACCGGCGGTAGCGCCCGTGGTAACCACGTCATCGAGCAGAGCGATATGGCGATAGTGGTGCGACGCGATATGAAATGCGCCGCGCAGATTGCGACGCCGCTGGCCTGCGCTGAGTTTGGTCTGCTGTGGCGTCGCTCTGATCCTGCGCAGCAGCCGGTTATCGCAAGGAATTCCGGTTAGCTGGCTCAGGTGACAGGCGATCTCCTCCGCCTGGTTGAAGCCGCGCCACCACTGACGCCACCAATGCAGAGGGACCGGAATAATCGCCTCTGGCAGGTCATCGCAATCGAGATGATCTGCCAGCAAGCGGGCCAACAGGGGTGCCAGCAGAATTTGCCCCGAATACTTCAGGCGCGGGATCAGGGCCGGGTAGGGCGGTTGATAGTCACCGATCACCTGGAGTCGCTCCCACGGCGGTGGCCTGCGCTGGCAGCGGCCGCATACTACCCCGGTCTGTATCTCTTCCGGCAGTGGGGCGGCGCAGAGTCGACAGCGCTGTTGTGGCTGATGCAGGGACTGCCGACACCAGCTGCATAGCAAAGGTTCCTCATCACAAGGCTGCCGACAGAGCAGGCAGCTTCCCTGCCAGTCGGCGTGGCTGCCGAACAGTGGACTTGCTTTGGCAAGCAGGCGCTTTAACATGCTGACCCCAAGAGCATGAACAGGGATCTTGAGTCTAGATGAGCGTATCGGTAGAGCAGTTTGGTCAGGGACCCGATCTGGTGCTGTTGCACGGATGGGGAATGAACGGCGCAGTGTGGCACGGCATCGCCCAGCAGCTGGCGGTACATTACCGGGTTCATCTGGTGGATCTGCCCGGCTTTGGCAACAGCCCGTTGGCCGAGGGGGTCGACTATAACCTGCCATGGCTGGCGGAGCAGGTTGCCACCGTGTTGCCAGAGAAGTGTCATCTGGTGGGGTGGTCGCTCGGTGGTCTGGTGGCAAGCCAACTGGCGCTGACTCATCACGAGCGGCTGCTCTCCCTGATCACGGTAGCCAGCTCCCCCTGCTTTATGGCGCGAGACGAGTGGCCAGGTATTGCCCCCAAGGTGCTGACCGGTTTCAACCAGATGCTGGCGGGGGATTTTCGCCAGACAATTGAGCGCTTTCTGGCGATCCAGGCGATGGGCAGCGAACATGCCCGGGACGATATCCGCCAGCTGCGCCACTGGCTTGCGGAACGACCTGCTCCTCAGTTCGCCGCACTGGAGGCTGGGCTCGGTTTGCTGGCTGATATTGATCTGCGCGATGACCTGACATCCCTGGCGTTGCCCTGGCTGCGCATCTATGGTCGGCTGGATTCACTGGTGCCCAAAGCAGCCATTCCTCTGCTGGATGAACTCTATCCCGCTAGTCGAAGCGTCACCTTCAGCAAGGCCTCACATGCACCTTTTATTTCCCACCCTGACGAATTCATTGAAATCCTTCGAGATTTTTTTGGCTAAAAAATAGCCTCAAAGCTTCATTAATCCTCTGGTCTGGCGGATAATTAAGCTGTGATCAGAGGAGTAACGCCATGCGTATTGAATCCGCCTTTAACAGTGGCCTGCAGGGATTCCAGCGAGCCGAGCAGGTTGCCGATCGGGCATCCGGCCAGCTTGCCCGTCTCAACACGCCAAGCGGGGATCAGGTGCAAGTGCCGGACGAGCTCGTCAACCTCAAGTCTGCCGAGCTGCAAGCCGGAGCCTCCGCCAAGGTGATGAAGACTGCCAGCGACATGATGGGAACCCTGATCGACATCCGGGTGTGAGATGAACATCAATGTCAGTCTGCCCCCCCTTATTCCGACTCAGCTGCAACCTCAGGTGGAAGCGGCCCGGACGGATAATCGCCGGGCAGAACTGATCCCGCAGGCTCGCTCGAGCCAGGCTTCCGTTGCCGAATCTGAAGTCGGTTCGCAGAAAGAGAAATCCAAAGCCGGTCAGGCGACCAACACCAACCCCGCCACCCAGAGCAGCCGGGAAGGCAACCAATCCACCGTGCAGAATCCCCTCGACCATCGTTTTGTCGAAGCGACGGGGGAGGATAGTCAGCGCAAGCAACAAGACCCGAATAATAAAGAGCAGCAACAGCGGCACGAGCAGCAGGTTCAGGATCTGGCTGATAGGGATCAGGAGGTGCGCACCCATGAACAGGCGCACCACTCTGCCGGCGGTAGCTATGCGGGTATGCCTACCTTCCAGTTTACTCAGGGGCCGGATGGCAAGCGCTATGCGACCGGCGGTGAAGTCCAGATAGACACCAGCGCAGTGCCCAGTGATCCTGCTGCCACCATCACCAAGATGCAGCAAATCCGTTCGGCAGCGCTGGCTCCTGCCGAGCCATCAGCTCAGGATCTATCGGTCGCACGCAGTGCGGCTGCCAGTGAAGCCAAAGCACGCAAAGAGCTGATAGCCGAACGCAGCAATAGTACGGACGGGGTGTTGAGCGCTTACATGGACAAGCGCAATCAGGTGATCGCCAACCGCTATCAGCAGTCTGTGAGCCCGGCTGCAAACCAGTCACTTAGTCTGCGTATCTGACGCAGTGCCAGCAACTTTCGGCAGCACACCCCATTTTTGCAACTAACCTGAAGATCAGGCCCATCCTATTTTTACAGGAGCTGTCATGCATTTCGATGAAGTCAAACCGGAAGATTTCACTACCTTCTCCCGTGTACCGCCGGCCCATCTGCAGATGGAGCAATTTCTGATGCAGCTGGGTGGTGGTGGCACCGAGGGCACCAGTTTCAAGAAGAAAGTGATGCTTGCTGCAGGCTGGAGCCACACAGGGGTGGTCTCCTACGGCAAATACCCGCAGGAGGCCTGTAAGGCCTTCAACCGGCTGCGGGAAGTATTGGCAGCCCATCAGGAGGCTGACGCCATTCTGGCCGCACTGGCCCAATAACGCTGAGTAACAGTGACAAAAAAGCCCCTCGCGGGGCTTTTTGCATTTCTGGGGCGCTTATTTCTTCAGCTTGGAGAGGGCCGCTGCGAAGGCGTTGCCCATGGCTCCCTCGGTCGGAGCACTCTGCCGGGAGGCCTGTTTCGGCTTGGCATTGCCGGAGTGGCGCGGTTCGGCCGGTTTGCGTGCCGGCTGGCCAGCCTTCTCGTCAAGGCGCATGGTCAGGCTGATCCGCTTGCGCGGCACGTCCACTTCCAGCACTTTCACTCGCACGATGTCACCCGCCTTGACCACCTCGCGGGGATCCTTGACGAAGCGGTCGGTGAGAGAGGAGATGTGCACCAGGCCATCCTGATGGACGCCGATATCGACGAAGGCGCCAAAGTTGGTGACGTTGGTGACCACCCCCTCCAGCACCATCTCGGGCACCAGATCGCTGATTTTCTCCACCCCTTCCTTGAAGGTCGCGGTTTTGAACTCGGGGCGCGGGTCGCGGCCCGGCTTGTCCAGTTCGCCGATGATGTCGGTGACGGTGGGTACACCGAACTGCTCGTCCGTATAGTCGGCAGGCTTGAGAGTGCGTAGCAGGCTGCTGTTGCCGAGCAGGCTATCCACGGTCTGTTCCAGCCTTGCGAGGATCCGCTCTACCACAGGGTAGGATTCCGGGTGTACCGCCGAGCCGTCCAGCGGGTTGCTGCCACCGCGAATGCGCAGGAAGCCAGCACACTGCTCGAACGCCTTGGGGCCGAGCCGGCTCACTTTCAGCAGTTGCTGACGATTCTGGAAGGCGCCGTGTGCGTCGCGGTAGGCAACGATGTTCTGGGCCAGGGTCTGGGAGAGGCCGGATACCCGGTTGAGCAGGGCGACCGAAGCGGTGTTCACATCCACCCCGACCGCGTTTACGCAATCCTCGACCACGGCATCGAGCCGGCGGGCCAGCTGGCTCTGGCCGACATCGTGCTGGTACTGACCCACACCTATGCTCTTGGGATCGATCTTGACCAGCTCGGCCAGCGGATCCTGCAGACGGCGGGCGATGGAGACGGCGCCGCGCAGTGAGACGTCGAGATCCGGGAACTCCAGCGAGGCGAGCTCGGAGGCGGAATAGACCGAGGCTCCCGCTTCGCTTACCACAATTTTCTGCGCCTTGGCGGCCGGATAGCGTTCAAACAGATCGCTTACCAGGCGGTCGGTCTCCCGCGAGGCGGTGCCGTTGCCAATGCTGATGAGTTCGACCTTGTGCTTCTGGCAGAGCTCGCTCAGGGTCTTGAGGCTCTGGTCGATCTGGCGCTTGGGTTCGAACGGATAGATAGTCGCGGTGTCGACCAGCTTGCCGGTGGCATCGACCACGGCTACCTTGACGCCGGTACGGATGCCGGGATCCAGCCCCATGGTGCAACGCATGCCGGCCGGAGCCGCCATCAGCAGATCCTTGAGGTTCATGGCAAATACCTTGATCGCCTCATCCTCTGCTGACTCGCGGATGCGACCGATCAGTTCGGTCTCCATCTGGAGCGATAGCTTGATCTTCCAGGTCCAGCTCACCACCCCTTGCAGCCACTTGTCGGCCGGGCGATTTTGCAGGTTGAGCTTGAGGTGATGGGCAATAATCCCTTCGCAGGGGCTGGCACCCTCATCGTCACCCGCGACCAGCGCCAGATTGAGCACACCCTCGTTGCGCCCGCGCAGCATGGCCAGCACCCGGTGGGAGGGGGCCTTGTGCAGCGGTTCATCGTGTTCGAAGTAGTCCTTGAACTTGGCCCCTTCCTGCTCTTTGCCAGCCACCACGCGAGCGCGCAGGGTGGCGTTCTGCCACAGGTAGTCACGCAGCTTCTCCAGCAGGTCGGCCTGCTCGGCGAAGCGCTCCATCAGGATGTAGCGGGCGCCATCGAGAACCGCTTTGCTGTCAGTGATCCCCTGCTCGGCGTTGAGGAAGCGAACCGCCTCTTGCTCGGGCTCTTTCATTGGGTCGCTCAGCAGCAGGTCGGCCAGCGGTTCCAGCCCCGCCTCGATGGCCATCTGCCCCTTGGTGCGACGCTTGGGCTTGTAGGGGAGATAGAGATCTTCCAGTCGGGTCTTGCTGTCGGCGTTGTTCAGCTCGCGGGCCAGCTCGGGGGTCAGCTTGCCCTGCTCCTCGATGGAGCGCAGGATCACCTGGCGGCGATCCGCCAGTTCGCGCAGGTAGCCGAGTCGGCTCTCCAGGGTACGCAGCTGGCTGTCGTCCAGACCGCCAGTCACCTCTTTGCGGTAACGGGCGATGAAGGGCACGGTCGCGCCTTCATCCAGGAGGCGTACAGCGGCTTCGACTTGTTGCGGACGAGCATTGAGCTCGGCGGCGATCAGATGTTCGATGGTCTGTGTCATGGTTTCTGTTAAGAACCTCTGTGGTCGGGTCTGGCTCAATGGCGCCAAGTGCCAGCACTATAGGGTGCGCAGGAGGGGATGCCAACCACATGGCCGGCATCGGGGACGGGCTAGCGCGGGTAGCTGATGTCGTTGACATACCAGCAGACGTCACCGACTGGCGTACGCACTATGGCTTCGTCGCCCACCTCTTTCTTGAGCAGGGCGCGGGCCATGGGGGAGTCGATGGAGATGTAATCCTTGCGCTCGAAGATCTCGTCATAGCCGACGATGCGAAAGCGCTTGGTCTCGCCCTCGTCGTTCTCCACCTCGACCCAGGCACCGAAGAAGACCTTGCCCTCCTGAGCGGGGGCGTAATCGACAATCCCCAGCTCTTCCAGACACTTGCGCAGGTAACGTACCCGCCGGTCGATCTCACGCAACCGCTTCTTGTTGTACTGATAGTCGGCATTCTCGCTGCGATCACCGAGGCTGGCCGCCCAAGCCACCTTGCGGGTGGTCTCGGGTCGCTCCTGACGCCACAGGAAATCGAGCTCTTCCTTCAGTTTGTTGTAACCTTCGCGGGTGATCAGCTTTGTCTTCATGATGATCTCTGACCTGGTCTGATAGAGAGGTGGTGCTAACTGCACGGGAATATTAGCTTTTGTCCCTCTGCTGTCGAGTGAAATCATGGTCTCCGGGTGGCTGCGACAAGATATGGCCAATACGATTTTCGTTCGATTGACTTCCGCTTCCGCAATCATCAAGCAATAACCGGTAACATATTTATGCTTTGCTCCCGCAGTGCCCCGCCCTAGTATTGGAGGCAGATTAAGGCGACGAGGCAATCCAATGAGTCAGCAGCAATACAAGGTCCTGGTGGTGGACGACGATCTGAAATTACGCTCCCTGCTGGAGCGCTACCTCACCGAACAGGGGTTCGTGGTGCGTGGCGTTGCCAACGGCGAGCAGGCCGATCGTCTGCTGACCCGTGAAAACTTCAGCCTGATGGTGCTCGACCTGATGCTGCCCGGCGAGGATGGTCTCTCCATCTGCCGTCGTCTGCGCGAGGGAGGCAACCAGATCCCGGTCTTGATGCTGACCGCCAAGGGGGATGATGTCGACCGTATCGTCGGGCTCGAGATGGGGGCGGATGACTACCTGCCCAAGCCGTTCAATCCGCGCGAGCTGCTGGCCCGGATCCGTGCCGTGCTGCGCCGTCATACCGTCGAGTTGCCCGGCGCCCCTTCGGCCGCCGAGAAGGTGGTCAACTTCGGGGTTTATCAACTCAATCTCGCGACCCGCGAGCTGAGCCGCGATGGTGAGCCCATGGCGCTGACCAGCGGTGAATTTGCCGTGCTCAAGGTGCTGGTGAGCCACCCGCGCGAGCCGCTCTCCCGCGACAAGCTGATGAATCTGGCTCGGGGCCGCGAATACACCGCCACCGAGCGCAGCATCGACGTGCAGGTGTCGCGCCTGCGCCGCCTGCTGGAGCAGGATCCGACCCAGCCGCGTTATCTGCAGACTGTCTGGGGTCTGGGCTACGTCTTTGTGCCTGATGGTGAAAGAGCATGAAAAAAGTCGGGAGCATGTTTTCACGCATGCTCTGGTTTTTGGCGGCCGTGCTGATCGTCTATCAAGCTGTCTCCTATGTTACCTTCTACAACTATCTGCTGGCCCCGACGGTCAAGCAGATCAGTCACCTGTTGGCCAATCAGGTCAAACTCATCTTTCCGGTCGAGAGCAATCAGCTGGCGCTGAGCGATGACGCCGAGGCGCTGGTCTATGTGGCGACCGGCAGCGATATCTACACCCAGAGCGAAGCGGAGCAGCATGGACTCAACGACTCCAAGCCCTATGCCTATCTGGAGGAGAACATCAGTCGCGAGCTTGGTGGCAAGACCAAGGTGCGGGTCGAGATCCAGGATCACTACATCATCTGGATCCAGCCTCCCCAGGCCAACAAAACCTGGGTCCGAATCCCGCTGACCGAGATTGAAGATGACGATATCGAGCCGCTCATCCTCTATATGAGCGTGCTGCTGGTGATCACCCTCTTTGCCGCCTGGCGTTTTGCCCGTCAGCTGGTTCGCCCGCTGGAGGATCTGGAGGAGGGAGCCGTTGCGGTGGCCAAAGGGGAGTTCCCCGAGGCGCTGGGCGAGCAGGGGTCCCGTGAAGTTCGCCGTCTGACCCGTACCTTCAACCATATGTCGCACTCCATCAAGAGCCTGATAGAGGAGCGCAATATGATGATGGCGGGGGTTTCCCACGATCTGCGCACTCCGCTGACCCGCATTCGCCTCGCGACCGAGATGATGTCGTCGGGGGATGAGTACCTCAAGGAGAGCATCAACTCCGATATCGATGAATCCAACGCCATTATCGACCAGTTCATCGACTACATCCGTCCCGATGAAGGTCAGCAGTTCTCCACGGCCGATTTGACCCAGCTGGTGCACGACACCTTGCTGATGCATGCCGAGCAGGGACTGGATGTTGATCTCGCCCTGCCGAAGGACGCGGTGCGAGTAGTCTGTAACCCGATCAGCATGCGGCGGGTGTTGACCAACCTGGCGGGCAACTCGTTACGCTATGGGGCAGGCAGCCTGCATGCCGAGCTGAAAGACGATGGTCACTGGGTTCGTTTGCGCTTGTCCGATGATGGCCCGGGTATCCCAGAGCAGGACTACACCCGGGTACTCAAGCCATTTACTCAGGGGAATGTGGCTCGTACCGTGGGGGGGAGCGGGCTGGGACTGGCCATCGTCGCCAAGATCATGGCCCAGCATCACGGCACTATCAGGCTGGGACGATCCGAGCTGGGCGGCTTGCTGGTCGAGCTGCGGTTACCCAAGAACCAGCCGCAGGAGTGGATGGATTGAGATAAGGGGCGTATCGAGAGATACGCCCCTTCTGCTTAGTCAGGCTTGTGGCTTGGCGGTATTGCGGTAGCGCTTGCCATATTTCAGCTGCTGGATGAGCAGGGCCGCAACGATCAGGGCCAGCCCGATAGGGGTGGCGGGGTGAATGGTTTCGCCGATGAGCAGGTTGAGCAGCACCAGCGAGGCAAACGGCGAGATGAAGATAAGGTTGCTGATGGGGGCGGTGTTGGTGGCGTGGCGCAGCGCCATCAACCAGAGCACGAAACCGAAACCCATCTCGAACAGCCCTACATAGATGGCGCCTGCCCATCCCTGCCAAGCGGTCATGGCAAAATCGGAAAGCAGCCAGGTCGCAACAACGATAAAGGGCAGGCTGATGATGAAGCCAAGCAGCAAGCTGACGACGGGATCTCCCTGATTGCGGGTATTGAGGATCCAGTAGCTGGCCCAGATGAGGGTCGACACCAGCGCCAGCGTTACGCCGAGCGGGCTGTCGAACTGCAGGCCGAATACATCCCCCTTGGTGGCGATCACCAGCGCGCCAAAGTAGCCAAGCACGATGGCGACGCCATCGCGGCGACGCAGTTTCTGACCGAGGAAGGGAACGGCCAGCAGACTGAGGGTGATGGCCCAGGTGTAGTTGAGGGTCTGCGCCTGCTGGGCAGGCAGCAGGTCATATGCCTTGAACAGCAGCAGGTAATAGAGGAAGGGATTGAGTACGCCCAGCGCCAGATAGTAGAACGGGCGAGCCTTGATATAGCTGCCCAGCAGGCCCAGTTTGCCCTGTTTGGCCACGATGGCGGTCAGCGTCAGTGTCGAGGTAAACGCCGCGACCAGTAGCAGTTGCACCGGTTCAAAGTAGGTGAGCGATATCTTGAAGGCACTGGCGACCGTCGACCAGAGCGCAACGGCACAGAGGCCATATTGATAGGCTTTCTTTTGATCTTTGATCATGTGGGAGTCGTTCCATTGACGAAGGCGGAGCCCAGTCTATCAGTCTGCTTGCCGGCTTGTCGTCAGTGCTGCCGGCAGGGGGAGCAGAGGCGGTGAGTGCGAGATCCATCTGTCACATAAAATTGCGCACAATCTGTTCGCCTTCACTTGCGCAAATTTGAAAAATCCGTATAATCCCCTCCGCTTGCCCATGAGGCTAGCCAGACGATATGTCTGCTTGCTGAGTATCCCCTTTGTGGGAACCAGCCATACAGTCTCCCCGATATGGGGAGAAACGTGAAAAATCACACCTCTGGCGGGAGAAATCTCGGTCGGGCGGTGTTGATTTATGTTCTTTTATCTATTGGAGCTCTGTCAATGCAGAACCAAAGAATCCGTATCCGCCTGAAGGCTTTTGATCATCGCCTGATTGATCAGTCCACTGCGGAAATCGTTGAAACTGCTAAGCGCACTGGCGCGCAGGTTCGCGGTCCTATCCCGCTGCCGACTCGCAAAGAGCGTTTCACCGTTCTGATCTCCCCGCACGTCAACAAAGACGCGCGTGATCAGTACGAGATCCGCACTCACAAGCGTCTGGTAGACATCGTTGAGCCGACTGACAAGACCGTAGACGCCCTGATGCGTCTGGATCTGGCAGCTGGTGTAGACGTCCAGATCAGCCTGGGTTAATTACGGA
>NZ_CAWNWX010000099.1:0-15454 GCF_963878195.1 Aeromonas sp. HMWF016 | reverse complement strand
ACCAATATTAAAGTCAAAATTTACAATTTTTGCTACTTGGGCAATATCTTTAGCCACAACATATTCGCTGCTATCCTCGTTGGTAGCAATAGTAATATGGTAACCATAATTATCAACTAATCCCTTTACATATGTGAGGAGTACTTTTTCTGCCCCCCCCATACCTAGCGAATGGATAAAAAACAGAAGGTGTTTAGTCATGAGGCAACCTTGTCATTGAATCTGCCTTCGTCCTTAAAGAATATAAAAAACAAAGAAATCAAATACATATAGAGAGTGTTTTGGTGCTCTATTGGAACATCAGTAAGAGCACAAACGAATGTGCCCAATGTTATTATAAAGCCTGCAGAAAAAAATGTTGATTGGCGCCAAAACAATCTCATTGGATAAACTAATATAGCCAATGCTGCTATCAGCCCTAAAATACCTCTGATGACCATGTTTTGCATAAATTGGTTATGCGCATGATACATGCCAAAACTAACATAAAAATCATTTACTATGCCATCCAAGAGTTGTTGTTGCTGTATGGTTTTAAAACCATCCAACCCTACACCTAGCAATGGGTTACCAACAAACCCTGCCCAGGCGCTCTTCCATGCCATTAGCCTCAGTCCCCACGATGATGTGTAATTGTTACTTTCCATCATATTGACTTCAGAAATACTTTCATGAATACGTGTTCTTAACATATCACTCTCATAGAAAGTTATTGCCAGCACACAAGATAGTATTAAAAACCACGACAAATATTTTATTGGTTCTTTTATTGCTTTAGCAAAAAGTACAAAAGTAACTACGGCAATCAGTGCCAGCCATACACCTCGACTTTGAGATAAATATATAGCCGAAATTGCAAAAACCGCACTAACAATATAACTATATCTGGTTAAAACAGTGGATGACTCTTGTGCGAAAAAACTGTTCAAAATGGCTAAAATAAGTGCTCCTTGAGCAAACAGGATAGCATTGGTAAACCCTTCAACCCGAAGCATTCCATTATGATATTGCCACATAGCAAGCAAACCAATAGCAATCCCACCAACAAGGGAACCCAACTTGAATGCACTAACCAAAACTGGCTCTCTTGGCATTAACAAGAAGAATACCAAAATATATAACAGGTTTCTAATCAACCAGCTTTCATCATCGTGAACTAATCGACTGATACCAATAGCTATAATATAAATAAGAACACACCAATAAAGATTTCTTGTTGACACACCAATCAGATCTTTATTTCCCACAAAGTAATTTATCACCCCGACTACGGATGAGAAAACCAGAAAATTGGTCAGATAATGCGGGCCTAATGGGACAATGAATAGCCCACACAATGTGAAAAATAACGTTAATGAACAGAGTACAATACTAAGTCGATGACAGTATTTTGCAGCTAGCGTCATGGTCATGCCTTTCTAAAAACATAATTCCCGCGGATCTTGCGCCACAGTCCGAAAACATCGGTTCGTGGGAAAATGGCGATCCGGCGGATCTGGTAGGGGTCCTGGTGCATCGCTTTGGGGCCGCTGTTGGTGGCAACGGCAAAACGGTATCCTGCGGCGATGGCCTGCTCTTTAGCACTGTCGTTGATGTCTCCGTAAGGATAGGCAAACGAGAACAGCGGCTGACCAAGCAAGGCCTCAAGCTGGCGTTTGTTCTCCTGAATCTCATGGGCCTGCTGTTCTGGCGAGAGCTTGCTCAGGCGAGGATGAGTCAGAGTGTGACCACCAATCTCCACATGGCCACTCGCCGCCAATGCCTTGATCTGCTCGCCATTCATCAGGGAAACTGACGTATCAGGATTGGTCGGATGCTCCACATCCCAACGGTTATAACCTTCGCCAGTGACCACGTACACCACGGCTTTGTAACCATATTTTTCCAGCAGAGGCAGCATGCGGGTCAGATTGTCCTGATAGCCGTCATCGGCAGTGATCATCAGGTACTTCTTGCCGTATTGCAGACGGTGGATAAAGCCTTTGTCCGCCAGATCGCGGAAAGTCAGGGTCTCGTAGCCGAGCCACTTCATCAGGCGCAGATGCTTCTCGAACATGGTGATCGGCATCCAGGTGCCGTGCACCCCTTTCTCGCTCTCGTGTTCGATAAAGCGGTGGTACATGATGACCGGCATCTCGCGACGCAGGGTTTCAACCACGGCATCCTGATAGATGGTTTCGAGGCCGGATACAACCCCCTGCAAACCGTACTCGCCCTGAATACGCTGACGAATAGCTTCCGGCACCACCTTGCTTGCGAAGGCGGCTTCGATTTTGCCCTTCAGCGCAGCAAAATCGATAGCCAGATCTTTGGGACCGATATCGCCAAAATTACTCGCCAGAGCATCATCCAGATTCTGTTCGGTCACCAGACCAATTGCCTTGGCTTCGCCGATGGCGAAGGCGGGCCGACCGCACAGCAGCGCTTCCATGGCTACTCGACCGGCGCCAATTACCAGGTCGCAACCCGCCAGCAGAGCAGGCACATCATCGACATAACCGACAAACTCGGCACGCTCCTGAAAACGGGCAAAACGCTCGGGCACACGGGTACCGCTGACAATCCGCACCCTGCAGGCATCGAGATCAAGCACTTCGTCAAGCAGGCGGTAGCAGAGTTCCCCTTTGGGGCCACTCAAGCGGCCAATGATGGCGATCACCGGCTTGTCATTATCCGGCGCCGGCATGGGCTGAAACTTGTCGGTCTCGATACCGTTGCGCAGCACCTGCACAATGGCGGGATCAACCCCCAAGTTGTCGATGATCTGCCGTGCAATATCCTCGCAAACGGCAACCGCCCTGAATCCAAGGGCATGGAAGGCTTTGCGGGATGCGTGTACCGGCTGGCGACCATGTACCGTGGTGATCATCGGGGTGCCAGTCAGTTTGCAGGCAACATAGCTGCTCCAGCCGGAGGCGCGGGAGTGAGCATGCACCAACTGGATATGGTGCTTCTTGATGAGGTAGATGAGGTAAAAGACGTGCCAGAAACGGCGCAATATGCTGCGCTTGTTGAATCGAAGCTTGAAGACGGGACCAAGGGCCGGCTTGGTCAGCGTATCCGACACATAAAAGACATTGTGACCACGCCGGGTCAGTTCGTTGCCGACCGTGGTGGCATAAACCTCGGCGCCCGTCACTTCGAGCTGGGAGAGTGCCATCAATATGTTCATTGCGTGGTTACCCGGTAGAAACTGAGAAAAACAGTGACAAACAACAGAGCCGGAAACAGGTATAGCCTGCTTCCGGCTTGTCTATATAGGCAGTGTAAAGCTCACCCGTTAGCGGTTGAGCCACGCCATATAATCCGCAACCCCTTCGGCAACGGTTTTGAACTCGGCGTCATAACCTGCGTTGCGCAGTTTGGTCATGTCGGCCTGGGTAAAGCTCTGGTAGCGACCCTTGAGGTGATCCGGGAAGGGGATGTATTCGATAGAGCCCTTCTGATGATGCTTGATCACCGCTTCGGCCACGTTCTGGAACGGCTCGGCACGACCGGTACCACAGTTGAAGATGCCGGAGTGTTGCGGGTTCTGCCAGAACCACAGGTTTACCTTGCAGACGTCGTCGATATAGATGAAGTCACGCATCTGGCCGCCGTTGGGGAAACCATCGCAACCTTCGAACAGCTTGGGATTCTCGCCCTTCTTCACCTGGGTGTTGAGGTGGAAGGCAACGGAAGCCATGGAGCCTTTATGCTGCTCGCGCGGGCCGTAGACGTTGAAGTACTTGAGGCCGACGACCTGAGAGTTGATCTCCGGCATCCAGCGGCGCACGTACTGGTCGAACAGCTGCTTGGAGTAGCCATAGACGTTGAGCGGCTGCTCGAACTTGGGATCTTCGATGAAGTTGTCGTTGCGACCGCCGTAAGTGGCGGCAGAAGAGGCGTAAATGAAGGGAATTTCACGCTCGATGCAGTAGTGGAACAGATCCTTGGAGTACTCGTAGTTGACCTCCATGATGAACTTGCCGTTCCACTCGGTCGTCGCTGAGCAGGCACCTTCGTGGAAAATAACCTCAATGCCGTCCCACTCTTCGAATTCGTCGCCGGAAACGATACGCGCCTGGAACTCGTCTTTGTCCATGTAGTCAGCGATGGTCAGATCGACCAGGTTGACGAACTTGGTGCCGTCGGTCAGGTCATCAATGACCACGATATCGGTCCGTCCTTGAGCGTTCAGCTGCTTGACCAGATTGCTGCCGATAAAGCCAGCACCGCCAGTTACTACGATCATGGAGTTTGCCTCTCGTACGTTGATGGCTACATGTGACTGCTTGTTAAAGCTGTGTATAGTGAGCCAATTTGAAATTGCCGAAAAGTTTATCACGGGCAGTCTGGGGATTCGACCTTGTTCAATTTGCCCCGGGCGGAACCCGTTGGAGGAATGAGTGATGAAGACCAGAGACAGGATCATTCACAGCGCCACCGAGCTGTTTAACGATCAGGGTGAGCGCAACATCACCACCAACCATATTGCGGCGCACATGGGTATCAGTCCGGGCAACCTCTATTACCACTTCCGTAATAAAGAGGACATCATCCACTCCATCTTCGATCAATATGCCCGCCACCTGAGCGAAAGCTTCATCCCGACCCGCAACCGTGAAATCACCCTGCAGGATTTGATGGGCTATCTGGATGCCATCTTCTATCTGATGTGGCAGTTCCGCTTCTTCTACGCCAACCTGCCGGACATCCTGAGCCGGGACGAACCACTGCAGCAGAAATACCTCAAGGCGCAAGAGCAGATGAGATCCTCGGTCGTGACCCTGCTCAAGAGCCTGCGCGAAGGGGGCATCATAGATGTGACCGACGCGGATCTGCCGGATCTCGGCCAAACCATCAAGATGGTGGTCACCTGCTGGATCCCGTTCCAGATTGCCCAGGCTCCCAATACCCGCATCACCAAGCCACTGCTCTATCAGGGAGTGCTGAAGGTGCTGTTTCTGCTGCGTCCCTACGTGCAACCGCAAGTCTCCGAACAGATCCAGCAACTGGAGCAACACTACCGCCAACTGGCCCAACCAGTTGAGTGAGATCTGTTTCACAATTGTTTGATTGCAGAACAATAATTTGAATTAACCGCAACAAACTGAAGTAAAATGTGGCCCTCTGTTGATACTCAGCTGAAATAGCCAATAAGGATCGAGGATGTCTAACGGATTCTATCGTCACCTGACCGAGCAACTGAATCAGGTGCAAGCTGAAGGGTTGTACAAGCAGGAACGCATCATCACCTCCGCCCAGCAGGCCAGCATCGCCGTGGGTGGGGAGCAGGTACTGAACTTCTGTGCCAACAACTATTTGGGATTGGCCAACCACCCGGATCTGATCGCCGCCGCCCATCAAGGCCTCGACAGCCACGGCTTCGGTATGGCCTCGGTTCGCTTTATCTGTGGCACCCAGGATCAGCACAAGGAGCTGGAGCAGAAGATGTCTGCCTTCCTGGGCACCGAAGACACCATCCTCTACTCCTCCTGCTTCGATGCTAACGGCGGCCTGTTCGAGACCCTTTTCGGTGCCGAAGATGCCATCATCTCCGATGCCCTCAACCACGCCTCCATCATCGACGGCGTGCGCCTGTGCAAGGCCAAGCGCTATCGCTACGCCAACAACGACATGGCCGAACTGGAAGCCCAGCTGAAACAGGCTGACGCCGATGGCGCCCGCTTCAAGCTGATCGCTACCGATGGTGTCTTCTCCATGGATGGGGTCATCGCCGACCTCAAATCCATCTGCGATCTGGCCGACAAATACGATGCGCTGGTGATGGTCGATGACTCCCACGCCGTCGGCTTCATCGGCGAAAACGGTCGCGGCACCCATGAATACTGTGGCGTGATGGATCGGGTCGATATCATCACCGGCACTCTGGGCAAGGCGCTCGGTGGCGCCTCCGGCGGCTACACCTCCGGCAAAAAAGAGGTGATCGACTGGCTGCGCCAGCGCTCCCGCCCCTATCTCTTCTCCAACTCGCTGGCCCCCTCCATCGTTGCAGCCACCATCAAGGTGATCGACATGCTGGCCGAAGGTCACGACCTGCGCGCCCGCCTGCAGGAAAACAGCCGCTACTTCCGCGAGCGCATGAGCGCCGCAGGCTTTACCCTGGCTGGCGCCGATCACGCCATCATTCCGGTGATGCTGGGCGATGCCAAGCTGGCTGCCGAGATGGCCAGCCGCATGCTGGCGGCCGGTATCTACGTGGTGGGTTTCTCCTTCCCCGTGGTGCCGAAAGGTCAGGCGCGCATTCGTACTCAGATGTCCGCCGCTCACACCCGCGAGCAGCTCGACAAAGCGATCGATGCCTTCATCCGCATTGGCCGCGAGCTCGCCATCATCTGATTTGCATCGAGGGGCCCTGTGCCCCTCCCTTCTTTCTGCATTCATAGCAAAGGATCCGCCATGAAAGCCCTGTCCAAACTCAAGCCCGAGATCGGCATCTGGATGACCGACGTTCCCGCACCGGAGCTGGGCCACAACGACCTGCTGATCAAAATTCGCAAAACCGCCATCTGCGGTACCGACATCCATATCTACAACTGGGATGAGTGGTCGCAGAAGACCATTCCGGTTCCTATGGTGGTAGGCCACGAATATGTCGGCGAAGTCGTCGCAATCGGCCAGGAGGTGCGCGGCTTCGCCATCGGCGATCGCGTCTCCGGTGAAGGCCACATCACCTGTGGCCACTGCCGCAACTGCCGCGCCGGCCGCACCCACCTCTGTCGCAACACCACGGGGGTGGGCGTCAACCGGCCGGGGGCCTTCGCCGAATATCTGGTGATCCCCGCCTTCAATGCCTTCAAGCTGCCGGACAACATCCCGGACGAACTGGCCGCCATTTTCGACCCGTTTGGCAATGCGGTGCATACTGCCCTCTCCTTCGATCTGGTGGGGGAAGATGTACTCATCACCGGCGCAGGCCCCATCGGCATCATGGCTGCCGCCGTCTGCCGTCATGTCGGTGCCCGCCACGTAGTGATCACTGACGTCAACGAATACCGGCTGGAACTGGCACGCAAGATGGGTGCAACCCGCACCGTCAATATCGGCAAGGAGAAGCTCGCCGACGTGATGAGTGAACTGGGAATGACGGAAGGGTTTGACGTAGGGCTGGAGATGTCCGGCGTACCGAGCGCCTTCCAGGAGATGCTCGACAAGATGAACCATGGCGGCAAGATAGCCATGCTCGGCATTCCACCCTCGACCATGGCCATCGACTGGAACAAGGTGATCTTCAAGGGACTGTTTATCAAGGGTATCTATGGCCGCGAGATGTTCGAAACCTGGTACAAGATGGCCAGCCTGATCCAGTCCGGACTGGATCTCTCCCCCATCATCACCCACCGCTTCCACATCGACGAGTTCCAGCAAGGCTTTGATGCCATGCGCTCCGGCCACTCTGGCAAGGTGATCCTGAGCTGGGATAACTAAACTGCGGCCCTTAACTTGTTAAAACCCGGCATCCGCCGGGTTTCTTTTTCAGAAGCACACCGTCAGACAGCGTGATACGAGCCAAAAGTTTGCTTGCAGAGTGTTTAACACTTCACACACAAGCGTTTAAATGGCTGTAACTATTCGGTTATAATCCGTCCGGTTCACAGGGATAATAAGAGAGTGCTGGGAGTATATGAGCGTGCTGAAAAAACTGAGCTATCTGCTGGCTGTCGGTATGACCGCTGTCAGCCTGTCCGGAGCAGTGTTTGCTGCTGACGATATGTCACCGGATGCCATTGCCGAGCGGATCAAACCGGTCGGTCAGGTCTATACCGCCAAGGATCTGGAAGGTATTGCCGGTGCGGGCGCAGCGCCTGCGGCAGCCGCATCTTCCGGCCCGCGCGATGGCGAAACCGTGTTCAAGGGCGCCTGCTTCGCCTGTCACGACACCGGTGCAGCCGGCGCGCCCAAACGTGGCGACAAAGCGGCTTGGGAGCCCCGTATCGCCCAGGGCATTGAAACGCTCAAGAAGCATGCCATCGGTGGCTTTACCGGCAAATCCGGCATGATGCCCCCGCGCGGCACCTGCGCAACTTGTAGTGACGAAGAGATTGAGAACGCCATCCACTACATGATCGACAAGCTCTAAGTATTTGAAAGGGCCGCATATGCGGCCCTTTCAATCTATCGCCTTCCAGCTACTCTTGTATGGTAGACATACTCGGGAGTTGCTCATCTCATGTCGTCCCAATCCATTGAATCCCACTATTCAACTCCTCTGCTGGCGTTGGTCTCGGCCATTATGGACTTTCCTGCGCCACACACAGCAACGACCGACAACTACGACGCCCTGATCCAGCAAATTGATCAACTCTGCCCTCTGCAACATTTTGGCATGCTTGGCCTCTCCGATACCGGGTTGAACTGGGTCTATGCCCACAAGATCAGCGATTCGTTCAAACAGCAGCTGGGACGGGAGCAGTCCCGGATCACCGATCAACTGACCCAGCTGGATGAAGCCGATGGCTGGTGCGTTTTTCCTATCGAACATGGCCAGGTACAGTGGTTGCTGGCACGCAGCACACCAACAGATCTCCCGACCCTGCGCTTGCTGCTCGAATGTCTGGCCAAACGGCTGACCGAAACCCAGGCAGGCTCCCATCTGGCAGAGCCCCCCTCTCCGCTGATCCGTAAAGACCCCAACTGGCAGAAGAAAATCGAGAGCATCAGCCGCATCATGCGACTGGCCAATACCCTTCCCGGTCAGGCCCTCTTCTCCCAGCTGGAAGCTGTGTTGCGCCAGATGCTGGCCATTGAAGACATGCTGCTGGTTCGGCTCAATACTCACAAGCTGGAAAAGGTCTACCCGGCGACCCCCCATCAGAGCGATGAGTTCATCAGCGGCTTGTGTCATAGCACCAGCAATATCGAGGTCAGCAAAGAGTCGCTGTTCTGGCACAGCATGCCGCTGCGCCTGCAACAACAGTATTTCGCCCACTTCATTATCAGCACATCCACCCCATTGGAGGCAGATGACAAACTCTTCCTCGACTTTTTACGCGGCCAGCTGACGCTGCTGCTTGAGCTGAAGCGGATCCGGCAGCAACTCAACGACATCAATACCGAAGACTCCATCAACCAGCGCCTCCAGCAGCTGCGCCAGACCAACCTCAGATTGCAAAAGCAGCTCAAACAGCATCAGGAGCTGGAACGCAGGCTGCAATTTGACGCCCTGCACGACCCGCTAACCCAGCTGCCCAACCGGGCCCTGCTGATGAATCACCTCAACCACGCCATGACCCACTACAACCGCTACAAATCGCCTGGGTTTGCCGTGATTTTTATCGATGTGGATCACTTCAAGCAGATCAACGACACCCTGGGCCACAGCGCCGGGGATCAGTTGCTCAAGGAGATAAGCCGCCGCCTGCAAACCTGCATCCGGCAAAATGATTTGGTAGCAAGGCTGGGGGGAGACGAGTTCGTCATCTATCTGGACAGCAGCAAGAACGATGATGATATCAGTCCAGTTTTGAACCGGATCATCAGCCGGCTCTCCTACCCTTTCAGGCTGCTCGGCAACGAGCTGAGCATCACCGTCAGCCTGGGCGTATCTATCGCGTCCGAACAAACAACGGACATCAGCCAGTTGCTTCATCAGGCCGATCTAGCCATGTATCAGGCCAAGCGCAATGGTCGCAGTCGTATCGTCAGCTACTCGGAGGATTGCATCAACCAGAACTGGAACTCGCCGGAAGAGATGCTGGCCAGAGCCCTGCGCGAAGGGCGTATCGTCCCCTACTTCCAGCCAGTGATCCGGCTGCAAGACAGCCGACTGACCGGCCTTGAGGTGATGGCTCGCTGGTTGACGGAAGAGGGAGTGCTGAAAGATGCCTTTGATTTTATCCCGCTGGCGGAACAGTGCGGCCTTATTCTCGATCTGGATTACCAGATCCTGCGTCACACCTGTCAGCAGCTGAAAAACTGGCTGCCACTCTCGGGACAGAGCAAATTCAAGGTGGCGATCAATCTCTCCGGCAAGCATCTGGTCAACCACGACCATATCATGCGGCTGATAACCATTCTGGAAGAAGAGGGAGTCTCCCCCAGCTACCTGATCTTTGAATTCAACGAGCGGGAGCTGTCACGGCAGGATTCCGATGCGCTGGCCTCGCTGCACGAGCTGCGCGCCAAGGGCATCCAGATCAGCCTCGACGATTTTGGGACCGGCTTCTCCTCTCTCAACGCCCTGTTCCACTTTCCGGTGGACTACATCAAGGTGGATGACAGCTTTACCCAACGCATGTTGCAGTCCCCCAAAGACCTCGCGCTAATCCGCGCCATGCGCGACATCTGTCAGGATCTCGATTACACCTTGGTGGTAGAAGGCATAGAGAACCAGCAGCAATTGCAGAAGCTAATCGATATTGGCTGCCGGATGGGGCAGGGGCGTTATATCTCACCGCCCATGCCGGGCACAGACATTATCCCGCTGCTCACCCCCAGCAGCACACAGCTTTAATCCTTCTTGAACATGGCACGCAGATTGGCCACCGCCATCTGCCCCTTCTGCTGGCGCTCCTCGGCCGTCACCTTCTTCTGGTTTTCCCACTCCAGATCATCCTGCGGCAGCTCCAGCAGGAAGCGGCTCGGCTCCGGCCGCACCGACTCGCCGTACTGACGCCGCTCCTTGCAAAGGGTAAAGGTCAGCTCGGTCTGGGCGCGGGTGATGCCCACATAGGCGAGGCGCCGCTCCTCCTCCACATTATCTTCGTCGATGCTGGTCTGGTGGGGCAACAAACCCTCCTCCATCCCCACCATATAGACATAGGGAAACTCCAACCCCTTGGAGGCGTGCAGCGTCATCAACTGCACCTGATCAGCGTCATCCTCCCCCTCGTTGCGCTCCATCATGTCACGCAGGGTGAGGCGAGTGACTACCTGTGCCAGCGTCATCGACTCCTCCAGCTCATCCCCCTCCAGCATCTCGGTGATCCAGCGATAGAGGGTAGAGACGTTCTGCATCCGCATCTCGGCTGCTTTCGGGCTGGGCGAGGTCTCGTAAAGCCACTCTTCGTAGTGAATCTCCTTGATCATGTCCCGCACCGCCTCCACCGGATTGCCGCGCAACGCCTCATCGCCAAGGCGTACCAACCAGTTGGTGAATGCCTGCAGGGCCACGAGGCCACGCCCGGAGAGGTGCTGCTCCAGCCCCAGCTCGAAGCTGGCGGCAAACAGACTTTTGCCACGCTGGTTGGCGTATTGGCCCAGCTTCTCCAGCGTGGTGGGACCGATCTCGCGGCGCGGCAAGTTGACCACCCGCAGGAAGGCAGTGTCCTCGTCCGGATTCACCAGCAACTTGAGGTAGGCCATGATGTCCTTGATCTCGGTGCGGGAGAAAAACGAGGTGCCGCCGGAGATGCGATAGGGAATCCGGTTGGTCATCAGCGCCTTCTCGAAGATGCGCGACTGATGGTTGCCCCGATAGAGGATGGCGTAATCCTTGAACCGGGTGCGATTCATGAACTTATGGCCCATCATTTCGGCGGCGATGCGCTCCGCCTCGTGCTCCTCGTTCTTGGCAAACAGCACCTTGACCGGCACCCCGTAATCGAGCTCAGAGAAGAGCGCCTTGTCGAACACATGGGGGTTGTTGGCGATCAGGATGTTGGCGCACTTGAGGATGCGCCCCTTGGAGCGGTAGTTCTGCTCCAGTTTGATGAGCCGCAGATTCGGAAAGTCTTCGTTCAGCAGCACCAGGTTCTGCGGCTTGGCGCCGCGCCAAGAGTAGATGGACTGGTCATCGTCCCCCACCACGGTGAAGCGGGCGCGCTCGCCGACGATCTGCTTCACCAGCTCGTACTGGCTGGTGTTGGTGTCCTGATACTCGTCGACCAGCAGGTAGCGGATCTTGTTCTGCCAGCGGGTGCGCACCTCCTCGTTGCTCTTGAGCAGCAGGGTCGGCATCACGATGAGATCGTCAAAATCCAGCGCGTTATAGGCCACCATCTGGCGGTGATAACGCTCGTAGAGCTGGGCCATCAGCACCTCTTCCGGCCCGCGGGCAATGCGCATCGCGCGGGCTGGCAGAATCAGGTCGTTTTTCCAGTTGGAGATCTGTGTAATGAGGGCCGAGAGCTTGTCTTTGTCGTTGTCGAGCTCCGCCTCGGTCAGCTCTTTCAGCAGCGCCAGCTGATCGGTGTCGTCGAACAGGGAGAAGTTCGCCTTGAGATTCAGGCTCTTGTGCTCCCGTCGGATGATCTCGAGCCCCAGAGTATGGAAGGTGGAGACCATCAGCCCCCGCGCCTCCTTGCGTCCCAAAGTCTGGCCGACCCGCTCCTTCATCTCCCGCGCCGCCTTGTTGGTGAAGGTGACGGCGGCGATATTGCGCGCGTTGTAGCCGCACTGCTGCACCAGATAGGCAATCTTGTTGGTGATGACGCGAGTCTTGCCCGATCCGGCACCCGCCAGCACCAGGCAAGGGCCGGAAACATACTTGACCGCTTCGTTCTGATTGGGGTTGAGCTTCATGGGCCGGATCTCTTGGCTTATGATGAGGGGCGGCATTGTACCAGAAATCACCCGACGAGCCGTACCTGCTGCACAGCAAGCAACCGCCAATCGGGCTTATCGCGCCTTGTGTTCGGGCGCTATTTTCAGGATCATGGCCGACCTTTCGAAATGATGACTTTTTCCAGATGATGAGGGGAGCATGAATCAGCAACAGCATGACCAACTGCGCAGCCAGTTTCCGGCCTTGGCGCAGGAGGTAAACGGCCACCCTCTGGTCTATCTGGACAACGCCGCCACCACCCAGAAACCGCAAGCGGTGCTGGATGCCATCGCTCACTACTATCGGGCCGACAACGCCAACGTGCACCGCGCCGCTCACGCCCTGAGTGGCCGTGCTACCCGCGCCTTTGAGGCTTCCCGCGAGACGGTCACCCGCTTTATCAATGCGCCCCGCAGCCACGAGGTGATCTGGACCCGTGGTACCACAGAAGCGATCAATCTGGTAGCCCAGAGCTGGGGGATGAGCGAGCTCAAGGCGGGGGACGAAATAATCCTCAGCACGCTGGAGCATCACGCCAATATCGTCCCATGGCAACTGGTCGCCCAGAGCACCGGAGCGGAGATCCGGGTTATCCCGCTCGATGAGCGGGGCGATCTCGATCTGGCCGCCTATCACGCCATGCTGGGACCACGGACCCGGCTGGTAAGTGTGGCCCACGTCTCCAATGCCCTTGGCACCGTCAATCCAGTCAAAGAGATGGTGGCAGCGGCCAAGGCAGTCGGCGCTCTGACCCTGATCGACGGCGCTCAGGCGGTAGCTCATCTTGGCGTCGATGTGCAGGCCATCGGTTGCGACTTCTACGCCTTCTCCGGTCACAAGCTCTATGGCCCGACCGGCATCGGCGTGTTGTGGGGCCGCACCGAGCTATTGGAACGGATACCGCCCTGGCAAGCCGGTGGCGAGATGATCGATCGGGTCAGCTTCAGCGGCACCACCTTCAATACCCTGCCCTTCAAGTTCGAGGCGGGCACTCCCCATATCGCTGGCGCTATCGGCCTCGCCGCTGCCATCGACTTTATGATGGCGCAAGACCGGCAATGGCTAGCCAGCCATGAGCAGGCCCTGACCGACTATCTGGTCGCTGGCCTGCAACGGGTGCCGGGGCTGCGTCTGGTCGGCGAACCCGATCAGCGCGCCGGTGCGGTCTCGTTCCTGCTGGATGATATCCACCCGCAAGATGCCGCCACCCTGCTCGATATGCAGGGGATCGCCCTGCGAGTCGGCCATCACTGCGCCATGCCGCTGATGGAATCGCTCGGGATCGGCGGCACCATGCGCGCCTCGCTGGCCTGCTATAACAACCGGGACGATGTCGACGCCCTGCTGGCCGCCCTGCACAAACTCAGTGACTTCTTCTAAGGCAGACAACCGAATGAGTGATCTCGCAAGCTATACCCAGATCGGCCTTGAGCCCAACGCCGACACCATCCGCCAGCAGTTTGCCGCCGCTCACGGCTGGGAGAACCAGTACCGACTCATCATCCAGCTCGGCAAGCAGCTGCCAGCGCTACCCGGCGAATGGCAGCAGGAGGAGTTCCGCCTCAAGGGATGTGAAAGCCAAGCCTGGCTGAAGGGAGAAAAAAGCGAGGATGGCTGCTGGCATTTTGCCTGTGATTCCGATGCCCGCATCGTGCGCGGGCTGATCGTTATCGTGCTGGCGGCGCTGAACCACCAATCGTCTGTGACAATCCAGGCGTTTGATATGGAAGGCTATTTCAGCGAGCTGGGGCTTGAGAAACACTTGAGCCCGTCACGAGGTAACGGGCTCAGGGCGATCGTGCTGGCGATCCGGGAGCAGGCTGTCTAACCCGCCTTGTGCAGTGTTCGCTTACGCTTCGCTAATCGACCACTGCGTCTTCATTCCCCACCTCTTTCTCGGAGCGGGCACCCCGCTCGGCAATCTTCTTCAATACCCGGGACGCGGCAACCAGCCCGAAGGTTGCCGTCACCGGCGTCACCGCGCCAAAGCCGGAAGCGCAATCCATCTTCATGGCGCCATCGCTGGCCGCCTTGGCCTGACAGGTGCCACCATTGCCATCCGGATAGCTCAGTTGCTCGGTTGAGAAAACACACTCCACCCCGAACTTGCGCGCCGGATTCTTGCTGAAGTTATGCAACCTGCGCAAATCGGATCGCACCTTCGCAGCGAGCGGATCCTGAATGGTCTTGGCCAGGTCCGCCACTGTGATTTGGGTCGGGTCCATCTGTCCGCCGGCACCACCTGCGACGATCACCGGGATCTTGTTGCGCTTGCAGAAGGCAATAAGCGCCACCTTGGCCTTGACCGAGTCGATGGCGTCCACCACATAGTCAAACTCCCGCTTGATATGCTCGGCCAGGTTGTTGGCGGTGACGAAATCGTCCACCTCGATCACTTCGCAATCCGGATTGATGGCGCGAATCCGCTCGGCCATCACCTCGATTTTGAGGCGACCAACAGTACCCTGCATGGCGTGGATCTGACGATTGGTATTGGTGATGCAGATATCGTCCATGTCGATCAGGGTGATCTGGTTGATACCGGCGCGAGCCAGCGCCTCCGCCGCCCAGGAGCCAACGCCGCCGATCCCCACCACACAGACCTTGGCCTGGCTAAAGGAACGCAGGGCCTTCTGACCATAAAGACGGGCAATGCCCCCGAATCGTTGTAGATATTCTGCTTTCATACCACCACCTTGCTTGAGGGCGGCCATTATAGCGACAACCACAGCCAGCGGCGATGACAGAACCGGAGAAAATCGAGGAGAAAAAACAGAGAAAGCGGCTGAGAAGAGGGAATAAAAGGTCAATTATCAGGCGATTTGCTGATTTTCAGGCAATAAAAAACCCCGCTCGATGAGCGGGGTTCTTCGTGTTGGGTGCCTGGCAGTGTCCTACTCTCGCATGGCGAATGCCACACTACCATCGGCGCTACCGCGTTTCACTTCTGAGTTCGGCATGGGTTCA
>NZ_CAWNWX010000098.1:24781-31451 GCF_963878195.1 Aeromonas sp. HMWF016 | reverse complement strand
AAAAACCGCCTCATGTGGCGGTTTTTTTGCTCAAGCAGCTGTTTTCTTACTTCTCATCAGGCCGCTGAAGGCCAAAATGAGCATATGCCCGCGTAGTCGCTATCCGCCCTCTTGGGGTACGTTGCAGATAGCCCTGCTGGATCAGATAGGGCTCCAGTACATCCTCTATCGTATCTTTCTCTTCACCGATAGCCGCCGCCAGGTTATCGAGACCCACCGGGCCCCCCATAAACTTGTCTATGACAGCCAACAATAACTTGCGGTCCATAAAATCAAACCCCTCGTTATCGACATCCAGCATGTCCATCGCCCGTGCAGCGATGGGACCATCGATCCGGCCATCGGATTTGACCTGGGCAAAGTCGCGCACCCGTCTTAACAAGCGGTTAGCAATCCGCGGCGTACCGCGAGAGCGGCGAGCGACCTCAATGGCACCATCTTCTGTCATGTCGAGCCCCAGACAGCGGGCACTGCGGGAGACGATATCGGTGAGATCCTTGACGTTGTAAAACTCGAGGCGCTGAACGATGCCGAAGCGATCCCGCAACGGGCTGGTGAGAGAGCCAGCCCGGGTAGTCGCCCCGATCAGGGTAAAGGGAGGCAGATCGAGCTTGATGGAGCGGGCCGCCGGCCCCTCCCCGATCATGATATCGAGCTGGTAATCCTCCATCGCCGGATAGAGCACCTCTTCCACCACCGGGCTGAGGCGGTGGATCTCGTCGATAAAGAGAACGTCGTGTGGTTCGAGGTTGGTGAGCAATGCAGCCAGATCCCCCGCTTTCTCCAATACGGGGCCAGAGGTGGTCTTGATGTTGACCCCCATCTCATTGGCGACGATGTTGGCGAGGGTGGTCTTGCCCAGACCCGGCGGGCCGAAGATCAGCAGATGATCGAGAGCCTCCCCCCGCTGCCGCGCCGCCTCGATAAAGATCTCCATCTGCTCGCAAACAGCATCCTGACCGGTATAGTCCGCCAGTTTTTTGGGACGGATGGCACGGTCGATAATGTCGTCCTCGCGGGCGGCACTGGACGAAATGAGACGATCTGCTTCAATCATCAGCTACCTCACACCAGACTACGCAGGGATTCGCGGATGATATCTTCCACTGACATGCCATCTTTGGCGATCTTGCTGACGATCTGGCTCGCCTGTTGCGGCTTGTAACCGAGCGCCACCAAGGCGCTGGCCGCCTCTTCCGCAGCATCCGGAGCCCGCAGTTCCGGCTCGCGAGATGGCAAGGTGACCGCTGCCGGAGAGAAGAGATCATGGCTGACCCATCCCTTGAGGCGATCCTTCATCTCCACCACCAGCCGTTCGGCCGTCTTCTTGCCCACCCCTGGCAGCTTGACCAGTGAGCTTATCTCTTCACGCTCGACAGAGATGACGAACTGGCTGGCAGTCATGCCGGAAAGAATCGCCAGCGCCAGCTTGGGGCCGACCCCGTTGGTCTTGATCAGCTCGCGGAACAGGGCCCGCTCCTGTTTGTGGTTGAAGCCATAGAGCAGCTGGGCATCCTCACGCACCACAAAATGGGTGTGGATGGTCGCCTCCTTGCCAATTTCCGGCAAATCATAGAAACAGCTCATCGGCATATGCACCTCGTAGCCGACCCCGCCCACTTCCAGCAAAACCTCGGGGGGCTGCTTTTCAATGACAATGCCTCTCAAGCGACCAATCACGGCTCTCTCCTCACCAATACAGCAATTCGCAAATTGGCTCATAGCATAAAGAATAACTGGATAAGTATCCAGCATGGCCCTATCGGTGGCGGCTCATCGGAGAAGCATTTTATGCAAGATCCACCATGCTTGATCCTGTGCTTTTTCAGGCACGGGATAACCGGTAGCCGACTCCGCATCTTTGGCAAACATGGCGTTGTCTGATTAGACTTATTCGGCACCTGATAGTGCAACACACCAAGGAAGGCCATCACATGAAGATTGTTACGACCTCAAATCTGGGCCTCACCATATTGCTTGGCTGCACGCTGGGCATGGGGATCGTCGGCTGGTACGGCAGCCAGCGACTGGCCAATCTGCTCTCCTATGTATTGGGGGCAGCCTGGCAAACGGCAGATGGCGCCATGGAAGGCTCCATCGAACTGGGCCACCAGCAACTGCAAATCCAAAAGATGCTCAACGGGATCCCGCTCGATAATGGCAAGCTGAATTCAGCCAAGGCGGCAACCGATGACGCTCTGAAACGGGTGGCCAACGGGCAACTCATCGAACCCTCCGCAGTCAAGAGCATGGAGCAGCAACAGCAGGACTATCGACAGCAGCAAGATGCCTTGCTGGCGCTCTATCGCAGCTATACCGATGTGGATCAATCCTTGCGCGATAATGCCGATCAATTGGCTCGCCTCTCGGAACAGATGGAGGTCATCGGTGATGAGGCCGTGGAAGGCCTGACGCAATCGCCTGACCAACCCATTAGCTGGAACGGCGGTCTGGAAACGCGATGGGAGGCTGCCGATGGCGGTATGGAGTCCAATATCGGCTTCTTGCGCCAACTCTACGCCATGGAAAAGATGCGTAGACTCGGAATCTCTGATGCCATCAAAAAGGAGCTGGAAGAGGCAATCACTTTTTATGAGAGTGCCGCCAGCCGGATGTTGGCCACGGGGCTGTTCGATGTACAGGGCAGCGGAGAATTCGGCGGTCATACGCTGTCGAGCCAATACCGCGAGCTGCAGGCCCGCCACAAACAGTTGCTGGGCAACTGGCTAACGGCACTCGCCAGTTATCAGACACAACAGGCAACCTATGAACAGAGCGCTGAGCGGCTGCAGCAGCAGCTGGTCGATGTCGAGGCAAAAGGCGATGCCACCGTAGAAGATCAGATTATCCAGCTCAATGGCATCATCGGCCAGACCAACCGTCTGATCCTGGCTGGCCTTGTATTCAGCCTCGTCATCGTCACCTTGTGTGGCTTCTGGTTGACCCGCAAACTGGTCACTCCGCTGTTGCAGGTAAATAAACGGATGCAGGATATAGCCGCGGGCGATGGCGATCTCAACGTGCGTATCAACCTGAAGCGGGATGATGAGATCGGGTCGCTTGCCAATAGCGTGGATCGCTTTATCGAGAAGTTGCAGAAGATGATCAGCTCGACGATGCACAACAACCAGCACATCAGCGAGCATGTCCATACCTCGGTCAATCGGGTGGAGGCCATCAGCCAGAGCAGCCGCCAGACAGCCGAACACGCGCTGGCTCTGCATCATGACAGTGAAGAGATGGTACAGGTTGCCACCGGAATCTCGGACAACTGCAGCATGGCCGCCCACAATGCCAATGAAGTGCGCCAGCTGACCACCGAGAGCAGCCAGTATGTCGCCTCTGCCAGCGCGGGCATGCAACGCGTAGTACAGGAGGTAAGCGAGTGCGCCATCGCCATCAACTCCCTCAAGGAGCAGGCGGGCCAGATCGGCCAGATCATCTCCACCATCAGCGGTATCTCGGAGCAAACCAATCTGTTGGCACTCAATGCCGCGATTGAGGCGGCCCGAGCAGGGGAAATGGGGCGGGGCTTTGCGGTTGTGGCTGACGAAGTGCGCACTCTTGCCAACCGCACAGCGGCTTCCAGTGCCGAGATTAGCCAGGTGATTAGCAGCATCCAGCAGCAAACCGAGACCGCCTACCTGATGATGCAGCGTAACCTCAAGACTGTGGAAGCGGGTATGCAAGACTCCGAGAACACCAAGCAGATCCTGTTCAAGGTACAAGATGCCATCGATCAGCTGGCTGATATGGTGCAACAGGTCGCCGTCGCAACCGGGCAGCTGTCACACACCCTCAGCAACTCCTCCGACAAAGTCTCGGGCATCAGCCTGCAGGCCAAAACCGGTGAACAGGAGGCGCAGGAGTGTCTGCAACTCGCCTCGTCACTGCATCAGGCCAGCCTGCTGCAACAGCGGCTGCTTTCGCAGTTCCGGGTCTGATCCCTCTTAACAACCAAGATGCCACTCCCTGCGAGTGGCATCTTTTTATCTGGATGAGTTAACTCCCTCTGGCCAGTTGCAGCGCCAGGATCAGCATGATGATGCCGACCAGCAGATCGATCCCCTGCTGCACCCTCCCCTTTGCCAGCCAAGGGGCCAGAGCTGCGGCCCCCAACGCCAGCGAGTAAAACCATACCAGCGAGGCCAGCATGGCACCTGCGGCAAATGCCGGGCGCAAGGACTCTGCCACCTGACTGCCCACGGAGCCGAGCAACATCAGCGTATCGAGATAGACATGGGGATTGAGCAGGGTGACGCCCAACGTCATCGCCAACACACTTTTGGCCCCCATTTGCTGGGGCGAGTCGGCAAGCCCGGCCTGAGAACCACGCCAGGCACTGCACAGGGAGCGCACACCGAACCAGGAGAGAAAAAGCACGCCGCCCCAGGTCAGCAGCGCCATCCCGATGGGGCTTGCAGATAGGACAGTAGCACCACCAAATACGCCGATCCCGATCAAGATGAGATCGCAGAAGCTGCAGAGCGTTGCGGTCAGCAGATGGTGATTGCGATGGAGCCCGCGGCTAAGCACAAAGGCGTTCTGGGCACCGATGGGAATGATCATGGCAAGGCCAAGAGTAAAGCCTTGCAGAGTAGTGGCGAACATGAAAGGCACCGTCTGAAATTGGGAATAAACGGCACTATAGCGATGATCTTCTATCCAGAGAAATTCATGGATTTACTGATTGATTCATTTTACTAATGATTTCTTAATCTCGAATATCCACTCTCTTATCAAGCCATCTTGTCAATTACAGGATCTGACAATTGTGACCCTCCAATTGCAGCAGGAGAATCCATCGCTACCACCAAGGTCGTAGGGTTTTACTGCAGAGCGAGTGGAAAGTTTGTCACGACCACCTGTTCCAGGTTGGGCAACAGAATCCCGCTGCTGACGCCTTTTGCAATCGCTTGATAGCGGTTCATGGAGCCGGTTTTACGAGTGACCTGATTGAGATGGTAATTCACCGTTCGCTCGGTGATGCCGAGAATGCAGGCTATTTCACTCGAGGTTTTCCCTTCACTGGCCCAGAAAAGACATTCGGTCTCGCGTTCAGTCAAAGTCTCCGGGTACGAAGTTTCCACCATGTTGTAACGCACAACCCGTATAGCCGCTTCAAAGATGTAATTGGACATCCAGGAGAGGACTGGCGATGACTCCAGCAGCAAGTCACTTGATGCCCGCTCGGAAGTAATGAAAGAGAGAATGCCGTTTTCGCCAGCAGCGCCATGAAGAGGGAAAGAGAGGCCATTGCGCAGCCCGAATTCGGCAGCCATGCCCATCACATCCATACTCCCCTCTTGTAAAAAGCGGGCTCGTTCATCAAGGCGATTCCAGTAGATAGGGAGTGTCTGTTTGCGCGCCAGCTGAATCACGGGGTCGCATGCCAGCATGTTGTTTTCGGTATAGGCCTGCACCCAGGAGTCAGGGCACTGATTAAACAGCACAACCTTCGGTCTTTGCATCGACATGGGAATGATCAAGGCAAAACGATAGTAGTCATAACCCATTTCGATAGTGAAGCGCCCGA
The DNA here is from genome assembly GCF_963878195.1 of Aeromonas sp. HMWF016. Classification (NCBI taxonomy): domain Bacteria; kingdom Pseudomonadati; phylum Pseudomonadota; class Gammaproteobacteria; order Aeromonadales; family Aeromonadaceae; genus Aeromonas; species Aeromonas sp. HMWF016. The sequence continues at coordinate 25,915 of NZ_CAWNWX010000098.1, read as the reverse complement.
TCAGCTCAGCCAAGCGGTTGCCATCTGTGGCCGATGTGAAGTGTTCGAGGTATTCAAGCAGTTGGTCGCGTTTCATGTGGTAGTCCCCCTGACCAGGCCCCGATTATAACGCTGAATAGAGTAATGGAGAGTTCATAATGTTTGTTTTCACTGGAAAAATGAGAGAACACCCACGAAACGAGGTGGAGAACGAACTCTATCGCTTTCGCAACAGCGTCTTTTCAGAACGCCTCGGGTGGGATGTCGAATCGCGTCGTGGACTGGAACGTGACAGCTTCGATTCACCAGATACACACTGGGTGCTGATCGAAGATAGCGAAGGTGTTTGCGGCTGTATCCGCATGCTCAACTGTGCCGAAGCCTACATGCTACCAACGATATTCCCGACGGCACTGGCTGGCGAAAACGCGCCACGCAGCTCCGATGTCTGGGAGCTAACCCGTTTGGCCATAGATGCAAGCCGTGCACCCAGCATGGGAAGCGGAGTCAACGAACTGACCTGCGTTATCTTTCGCGAAGTCTACGCTTTCGCAATCGCTCACGGGATCCGCGAGCTGGTCGCAGTGGTCAGCCTGCCGGTAGAGCGCATTTTCCGACGCCTTGGCCTTCCAATCGAACGCCTTGGTCACCGTCAGGCGGTAGATCTGGGAGCAGTTCGCGGAGTTGGCATTCGTTTTCATCTCGATGAACGTTTCGCCCGGGCAGTATCACAGCCACTCAAGGGTAACTATCAAAGCAGCCTTTATCAGCAGCCGGAACTGACCCCTCAAGCATAAAAAATCCCGGGAGCCCGCCCCGGGAAAAATGGCTCGCCATGACTCCGCGCCGGGCGGCCAGCGCGACGAACCCAGTATCTGCCCCAAAAGGCTCCTCTACCACTGTCAGATATCACAGCTCCGCCAGAATGGCGCCACCTCTCGCCGTTGTTGTCCCCGGCGCAGTCACGTAGAGTTGGGCTCTGCGCCGAGGGGAGGATGAGGGATGAAAGAGCTGGATTACAAACTGCTGCGGGCACTGGATGCCGTGTTGCAGGAGCAGAATTTCGAGCGAGCAGCCAGGTCGCTGCACATCACCCAATCGGCCATCTCCCAGCGGATCAAGCAACTGGAGCAGCAATTTGCCGAACCGCTGCTC
>NZ_CAWNWX010000098.1:20320-24729 GCF_963878195.1 Aeromonas sp. HMWF016 | reverse complement strand
CCCCCGCCACGCCAACAGCTCCTATCCGTATCAGCATCGCAGTCAATGCCGATAGCCTGGCCACCTGGTTTCTGCCCGCTATCGCCCCCTTGCTGGAGCAGCATCCCATCGAACTCAATCTGTTGGTGGATGACGAGAGCCGCACCCTCGACAAGGTGCGCGAAGGGCAGGCTTTCGGCGCCGTCAGCCTGAGCCCCCAGCCACTGGCCGGTTGCTGCGTCGATGAGCTGGGCGAAATGAACTACCTGCTTACCGCCAGCCCCGCGTTCGTGGCGCGACACTTCCCCCACGGCCTGACTAGGAAGGCGCTGGCCAAGGCTCCGGCAGTGGCCTTCGATCAACGCGACGACATGCATGTCAGCTTCATGGCGCAACACTTCGGGCTGGAGCCCGGCGGTTATCCCTGCCATACGGTTCACTCGTCGGAGGCCTTCGTCGCCATGGCCGAACAAGGTCTGGCCTATTGTCTCATTCCCGAATTGCAGATAAGAGGCCAGCTGGCTGGCGGATCACTACTCAACCTCAGTCCCGACCACGTCCTGACGGAACGCCTCTACTGGCACCGCTGGGTACTGGAAAAGGGGGTACACAAGCAGCTCTCCCAACGTCTCATCGACCATGCCAGATCGCAGTTGAAACCACGCTGAGCAGGCCATTCACCTTGGCTTTGCAGGGCTAAAAACGTATAGTGCTGGGCGATCCTTCATCAGGTCTCCACCCAGGTTTTCACTTCAGGTTCCTCACTTATGTTCCAAGACAATCCGCTGCTGGCCCAGCTCAAGCAACAAATCCGCGAAAACATCCCCAAGAAAGAGGGTGTTATCCGCGCCTCCGATCGGGGCTTCGGCTTTCTGGAGGTCGATGAGAAGACCAGCTATTTCGTGCCGCCTCCCTACATGAAGAAGGTAATGCACGGTGACCGGGTGAGCGCCCTGATCCGTACCGAAAAAGAGAAGGAAGTGGCCGAGCCGGATGCCCTGCTGGAGCAGTCCGTCACCCGTTTCGTGGCCCGGGTCAAGATGTTCCGCGACCGCCTCAACGTGGTCGCCGACCACCCGCTGATCAAGGATGCCATCAAGGCCCGCGTCAAGAAGGGTCTGGATGAGAAAGAGTTCAAGGAAGGGGACTGGGTGGTCGCCACCCTCAAGCGCCACGCGCTGGTTGACGGCAACTTCTCCGCCGAGATCACTCAAAAGATCGCGGCACAGGAAGATCACAACGTGCCTTGGTGGGTAGTGTTGGCGCGCCACAACCTGGCCCAGGTCGAGCCGGCTGATTTACCGGAGTGGAAGGTGATCGAAGAGGAGGAGCTGCCCCGTCGTGACCTGACCAAGGTGCCTTTCTTCACCATCGACGGTGCCAAGACCAAGGACATGGACGATGCGCTGGCCATCACCAAGCTGGATAACGGCTGGGAGCTGCTGGTCGCCATCGCCGACCCGACCGCCTATGTGGCAGAAGGGAGCGAGCTGGACAAGGAAGCCGCCCAGCGCGCCTTCACCGTCTACATGCCGGGCCGCAACGTACCGATGATCCCGCGCACTCTCTCGGACGAGCTCTGCTCCCTGAAGGAGGGCGAGGAGCGCAACACCCTGTGCGCCCGTCTGCTGATCGCCGAAGATGGCCTGCTGCTGGAGGAGACCGAGTTCTTCGCCGCCCGCATCTGCTCCCACGCCCGTCTCAACTATGACGACGTCTCCGACTGGGCGGAGCATGGCAAAGAGCTGGCTATCGACGCTGGCGTACTGGCCCAGCTGCCGCTGATGAAGGCAATGACCGAAGCTCGCATCAAGTGGCGCACCGAACATGCCTTAGTGTTCCCGGATCGTCCCGACTACGACTTCGAGCTGGGCGAAAATGGCGAAGTGCTGGCCATCCACGTCGAGCCGCGCCGCATCGCCAACCGCATGGTGGAAGAGTCGATGATCGCCGCCAACATCTGTGCCGGCCGCGTGCTGGGCAAGAGCGTCGGTTACGGCATCTTCAACGTTCACACCGGCTTTGACGAAGAGTCCCTCGACGGCGCCATCGACCTGCTGAAGAGTGCCGAAGCCCCATTCGAGCGCGACGAGATCGCCAGCCTCTCCGGCTTCTGTGCCCTGCGCCGCTGGATCGACAACCTCGATACCCGCTGGCTGGATGGCAAGATCCGCCGTTTCCAGAGCTATGCGCTGATGTCCTCCGAACCGGGCGCCCACTACGGCCTTGGCCTGGATGCCTACGCCACCTGGACCTCCCCGATCCGTAAATACGGCGACATGGTCAACCATCGTCTGCTCAAAGCGGTCATCGCCGGCAAAACCCCGGGCGAACGCCCGAGTCAGGAGCTCACCGAGCATCTGACCGCCTGCCGCCGTCTGCACCGCATGGTAGAGCGTGACATCGGTGACTGGCTCTATGTCCGTTACCTGAAAGCCGCCGCAGGCACCGATCAGGTATTCAACGCCGAGATCATCGACGTGATGCGTGCCGGTCTCAAGCTGCGTCTGCAGGAGAACGGCGCCGTGGTCTTCATGCCTGCCCGCCATATCCTCGACAACAAGGATCGACTGGAGTGCAACTGGGATAATGGCCGCGTCTATCTGGACAAGACCGAGGTGGTCTACGAGCTGGGTCAGGTCATCGAGGTGAAGCTGACCGAAGCGGTGGAAGAGACCCGCTCCCTCATCGCCAAACCGGCGGTAGATCTGGTACCGGGTCCGGCACCGGTAGCGCCGGTCGCCGAGAGCAGTGCGGATAACGCCGCCGCTCCGGCCGATGAAGCCAGCAAGGCGGAATAAATCCCCCTCTCCAGAGCCCGCCACTGTGCGGGCTCTTCTTTTCATAGCTCATAGCGCTTCAAATCTCCCTGCCAACCAGTCGCTGATTGTTGTTACCCGTAACAGTTAATAGCCCCACGTAAAGCCCGTCATCACGCACCATAAAAGGAGCCAAAATCTGGGCTCTGGATCTCCATTTTGACATTTCAATCAATAAATTAAACAGACTCTATATATACTCGCGGGGTTAGACCCAAAGGGATATTGGCATGCAGGAATGGGATCCGGAACACTTCACCAACTTTGCCCAGTTATGCGAAGTCAGCCTCGCTACCATTCGTGACAAGACAGATGCCGACTACCTCTATCTCTGGCTGAAATCCCCCGAACCGAAGCTCTATCGCTTCCAGCTGGAGCAGGGGCTGACCACGCTCGATCTCGCCCATCTGGATGCGTTGCCCCTGCCCCACACCTTGATCGACAAGGCGATTCATCAGGGTCAGCTGATGATCGAGCCGGTCCACCAGCCTCCGGACGAGCGGGATGAATCGGAGCCTCAGCCTCCCCGCCTGCGTGCCTGCTTCCCCCTCAAACGTCACTTGAAGCTGGAAGGGGTCATCTACCTCGAAACCCACCGCCGGATCGATCGCCTCTCCCGCCATCAGCGTCAGGGGATCCAGCTGCTGATCCACTACCTGACCGCCGAACTGAGCAACCACCTGCTCGCAGATCAGGTTGATCAGGAGCGGGACCAGCGGCTGCATACCCAGACCGATCTGGTGCAGAGTCAGGCGCTGCAGGGCTCTTTCCTCACCATGCTGCAGGCGCTGCACATGGTCAGCGTCACTCTCTCCCGCAGCCGCAGCGAGAACCAGCTCCTGCGTGATGCCGTGCTGCTGGCACGCAAGGAGCTGCAATTTGACCGGGTCGCCATCTTTCTCATTGAGCCAGACGGCAAGACCATGCGCGGTACCTGGGGCACCAGTGAGGAGGGAGAGCTGGTAGACGAGCACAACTTTGTCAGCCCCATCCCGGATCACCCCACGGTGCAGGAGGCGCTCAAGCGCAAGGATTACGTGCTGGTGCTGGAAGATACCCCTCTCTATTACGAAAAACAGCAAGTGGGACAGGGCTGGAATGCCATGGTATCGCTCTGGGATGGTGCCATCCCCATCGGCTGGATTGCCGCCGACAACCTGCTGTGGCACCGCCCGCTCAAAGCCTATCAGAGCGAGATCTTCAAACAGTACGCCGCCATCCTGTCACAACTGCTGATCCGCCAACGTACCCAGGAGCAGCTGGAGCGGCTCAATCGCGAGCTGGAGGAGCGTGTTGCCGAACGCACCATGCAGCTGGCCGAGACCAACCGTGCGCTGGAGGAGGCCAACCGGCGTCTCTCCCTGCTCTCCCTCGAAGATCCCCTCACCGGCATCGCCAACCGGCGCCAGTGGGATATCACCATGCAACGGGAGTGGGAGTGGGCAAGACGTACCCAGAGCCTGCTGGCCGTACTGATGATCGATGTGGACGAGTTCAAGGGCTACAACGATCACTTTGGCCACGCCAAGGGGGATGAGTGCCTCCAGCAGGTGGCCCGGGTGCTACAGGAGGCGGAGCGCCGCCGCACCAATCTGGTGGCCCGCTATGGCG
>NZ_CAWNWX010000098.1:0-20310 GCF_963878195.1 Aeromonas sp. HMWF016 | reverse complement strand
ATCCTGCTCTGCGCGCCACAACCCGGTGAAGCGGAGCAGCTGGCGGAGCGGATTCACGAGGGGCTAGCCCGTCTGCACCTGCCACATCCAGCCTCCCGAGTTGCTGATTTCATTACGGTTAGCATAGGCTTTAGCTATCTGGTCCCCTCCCAGGACGAAGCATGGCAGAGCCTGACCGAACAGGCCGACCAGGCGCTCTACCACGCCAAATCTGAAGGGAGGGCCCGCACACTGGCCTATCGGTGATCCCATGCTGTTGCGTCGCTATCCCATCTTCAACCGTCGCCTGGCTCTGGTGGCCTACGGCATCGACTATCAGCTCAGCTCACCGGCCGAATGGCCCTCACTGGCACAACATAGCCACCTGCTGGCGCAGGGGCGCCAATATCTGCTCCCCTTCAACCACGAACAGCTCGATGAGCAGCGCCCCCTGCTGTTTGCTCAGGAGACCATCCCGCTGGTCGAGGCCTCCAGTGAACGGCTACCCACCTCTTTTCCGGTGCTGGAGCAGTGGCGCGACAGCCGACGCCGGCTCGCCGTGCATGGCGCCCATCGCGATGTTCGCTGGCTGGGCGTGAGCCGCCTGCTGGTGTTCTGGACGGGGGAAGAGGGGATCTGCCAGCCCACCGATCACAAGCGGATGGCGCTCAACGTCGAGGCGTGGGAGGACTTTCTCCCCTTGCGGGAGGCGGGGGTCGATTTCTTCGCCGGTGGCTTTCTGGCCCGGCCCGAGCTGGTCAACCAGCGCGCCCAGCAGCCCGACATGGCGCTGGTGCAGCAGATCCTCCAGCTCATCTGCCACGAAGAGTTCTCGTTTGCTCAGGTCGCCCGCCTGCTGGAGCAGGATGCCTGGCTGCCGGGCCTGCTGCTCACCTATGTCAACGCGCCCGGTTTTGATCACGCCACTCCCATCACCTCGGTTCCCCGCGCTATCTCCTATCTGGGGGAACAGGAGATCCGCAAATTCGTGCTGATCAACGGGCTGGCCCGGGCCAGCCAGCACATGCCCGAAGCCTGTACCCGGATGGCCATCGCTCGCGGCCGCTTCTGCGAGCTCATCGCCCTCACGGCGCTCGGCAAAGCAGACGCCAGCTGGGCCTTTCTGGTCGGGCTGGTACAGGATGCCTCCCTGCTGTCGGAGGAGATGAAGCGCCACCTGCCCACGAACGTCAAACGGGCCATCGAGCTGCGCGAAGGGCCGCTGTTTCACCTGTTCCAGCTGGTCAACACCTACGAGCAGGGCAACTGGGCCCTGCTGGCACAGCTGGCCCCGCACTACCAACTCGATCCGGCCAGGCTCACCCCCATCTATTTTCAGGCACAAATGTGGGGGCAAGCGTTTCTCACCAGCTAGGTGATGGCGAGCCGGGGAGCCACTGGCTAGAATAGGCTCCCTTTTTTCAGAGACAGACCCCGCACCATGACCCTTTCCGGATTCCAAGGCCTAGTCTTTGACCTTGATGGCACCCTGGTCGACTCCATGCCGAAGCGGTGCTGCGCAATACCGGACTGGATCGCTACTTTCAGGTGGTGGTGACGGCCGACGACGTGGAGCTGCACAAGCCCAATCCGGACACCTTCCTGCTGGTCGCCAGCAAGCTGGGGGTCGCGCCGTCAGGCTGTCTGGTGTTTGAAGATACCGGGATCGGCGTACAGGCGGGTGAAGCGGCCGGGATGCAGACCTGCATGGTCAAAGAGGGTAAACCGGTAGGGATCGATTTCTGATGAGGTAAAAGTTATCGCCCCTGGCAGGGCGATAACGGGAGTCCGCGCTCATACGGGACAGGATGGAGAATGAGCGGAACTCCCGTCAGCCGTTGACGCAGCAGGCGGTCAACGGACAGGCAGTGACGTACGATTACTCGTTGTTGCCGCCGCCCTGATTGTCGTCATAGCGACCCGGCGCACCGTGGGGGCGCGGCGCCATGGAGACGCGCGGTTTGCGGGCGCGCTGGATGTTTACCTGCGGACGGCCGGTGTGCATGGCGATGGTGGAGATCTTGGCCTTGTAGACCAGCTGCTGGTTGCCGTGTGCATCGGTCAGCAGCACGCTGTACTGGTCAAACCCGCTGATGGTGCCCTCCAGCTTGATGCCGCTCACCAGGAAAATGGCGACCTGACTGCGGTTTTTACGCAACCAGTTGAGGGCAGAATCTTGCCCGTTCCCGAGGGAGAAGGCTTGCTCAATCGTGGAGTAGCTTGGGGATTCAGTTGTCATAAATTATTGTCCCGCGGAAAAAAAGTGGCGTTTGATTGTGCTAAATGGCCACTGGCTTGTCAAAGTCATTCTCACACACCGCCCCGCAAATCACACCGCAGCAGGACTGGTCGCTGACCGGTACAACTGCGATAATCGCCCCTCTGGTTCTCTCGCGAGCCTAATCTGGGGTTTTATCTTGCATCCGGTTTCACACCAACACCATACCACCTACGTTCATGACGACACCGCCTGCGAAGAGTGTGACCTGCTGATCCCGGCCACACCGCTGGCGGTGGGCGAAGCCAGCCACTGCCCCCGTTGCGGCCACACCCTGAGCCAGCATCTGCCACAGCAGGAGCTGCGTCCCATCTCCTACGGGTTTGCCGCGCTCATCATGTTCGTGCTCTCCAACTCCTTTACCTTCATGTCCTTCTCGGCCAAGGGGATCGGGCAGGAGATGACCTTTCTCCAGTGCATCTCGACTCTGGTGGACGAAGGGTATCTGTTTCTCAGCGCCGTACTCAACATCACCCTGATCGGCCTGCCGCTGGTCTATATCGGCTCCATCATGCTGGTGCTGTGGCGCATCGACAAAGACCTGCACAGCCACGCCCTGCGCTCTCTCGGCCGGCTGCTCTGCCGTATCAAGCCCTGGCTGATGGTGGATGTCTTTCTGGTGGGTGTACTCATCTCGCTGGTCAAGCTGATGGGGATGGCTGACATCAAGATGGGCCTCTCGTTCTGGGCCTTCGTCGGCTATACCATCCTGCTCATCAAGACCATCTCGTCGCTGGATCGGATGTGGCTGTGGCAACGGCTGTTCGGCCCGACCGAGCAGCGTGAGCTCGACCCCGAAGCGGGCGCCATGGCATCGGGTCTGGTAAGCTGCCATATCTGCGGCGCCCTGAGCGAGGCGGGCAGCCACAGCTGCCAGCGCTGCGGCGGCCATCTGCATGCCCGCAAACCGGGCGGTCTGAACCGCACCTGGGCCCTGCTCATCACCTCGGCCATTCTCTACATCCCGGCCAACCTCTACCCCATCATGGACACCGTCTTTCTCGGCGATGACAGCCCCTCCACCATCCTCGGCGGCGTGGTGCTGCTCTGGGCGATGGGCTCCTACCCCATCGCCGCCGTCATCTTCTTCGCCAGCGTGGTAGTGCCGCTGGTGAAGATCCTGGCACTGTTCTGGCTCTGCTACATGGTCCAGAGCGGCAATGCCGAGTCGCCGCTCGGCAAGCTCAAGCTCTATCGGATGACCGAATTTGTCGGACGCTGGTCGATGATCGACGTCTTCGTGGTGGCCATTCTGGCGGGCCTGATCCGGCTCGACAACCTGATGACCATCTACCCCGGCCCTGCGGCCGTCGCATTTGCAGGCGTAGTGCTGATCACTATGGTCGCCGCCATGAGCTTCGACTCGCGCCTGATCTGGGATTTACAACAAGGAGAACGCGAACGTGAGTGAGCGTAAAACAAGGTGGAAACCGGGCTCTGACTTTCTGAGCTCCGCCGCCGCAATCTGGATGGTGCCCCTGCTGGCGCTGTTCATCGGTCTCTGGATGCTGTTCCAGCACTGGTACTCCCAGGGCCCGAGCTTCACCCTGACAGTCGCCACCGCCGAAGGCATAGTGGCAGGCAAGACGGAGATCCGCTCGCGCGAGGTTACTGTCGGTCGCATCGATGCCGTCCAGCTGAGCGATGACTACAGCCACGCCGTGCTCAAGGGGCGCTTGACCAACGACGCCGCCAGCATGCTGCGCGGCGACAGCAAGTTCTGGGTGGTCAAGCCCAGGGTCGGTCGCGAAGGGGTATCGGGTCTCAGTACCCTGCTCTCCGGCGCCTATATCGAGCTCTCCCCCGGCAAGAAAGGCAAGGCGCGCGACGAGTACGCCATGCTCGACAAGCCGCCGCTCTCCTCCATCAATGCCAAGGGTCTGCGCCTCTCCCTCTCCAGCCGCGAAGCCAAGGCGCTTGGCGAGGGCTCGCCCATCAACTATCAGGGCTTCACCATAGGTCAGGTGGAAGAGGCGAAGTTCCTGCCTGAAAAGAGCGAGATGCAGTATCAGATCTTCATCAACGCCCCCTACGACATTCTGGTGAGCAGCAACTCCCGCTTCTGGCTGACCCCGGGCTTCGAGGTCTCCATGAGCAGCGAAGGGATGAAGGTGAAGATGGATTCGCTGGAGAGCCTGATCGACGGCGGCATCACCATGGGCCTGCCTGCCGGCTGGTCACCGGGTGATCCGGTCAAGCAGCACGACGAGTTCACCCTGTTCCAGGATGAGGCAAGCGTGATGGCCGGTAGTCTGGATCAGTTCATCGACTACGTCTTCCTGTTCGACGACAACGTAGCGGGTCTCCACCCGGGCGCGGCGGTGCAGTATCGCGGCATTCGGGTCGGCACCGTCATCTCGGCGCCCTACATGATCGAGGAGAAGGGGGTTCGCATCTTCCAGAACCGCCAGATCCCGGTACTGGCCCGCATCGAGGTGCAGCGTCTCTCCCACCGTTATGCCAAGGCGGAGAAGGATCAGTGGCGCGCCCTGTTCAGCAAGCAGTTCAAGGAGGGGTTGCGTGCCAGCCTAAAGACCTCGAGTCTGCTGACCGGCGGCAAGATCATCGATCTCAACTTCTACCCCACGGCTCCCCGCTTTGATCAGGTCAAGCTGGCCGGCTATCAGGTCTTCCCGACCGTGCAGGGCGGGCTGGATCAGATCGAGCGCAAGGTGAACCTGATCCTCGACAAGTTTGTCGACATGGATATGGCCACCACCCTGACCAAGGTCAACAGCTCGCTCTCGACGCTGGATGGCACACTGAAGAACATCAGTGCAGTCAGCGCCAATCTGGACAAGCTCACCGCCAAGGACTCCACCCAGCAGCTGCCGGCCTCGCTCAACGAGAGCCTCAAGCAGTTGCAGGAGACCCTGCAGGCCTATGATGCCCAGTCGCAAACCAATCAGGATCTGCGTCAGTCGGTGCAGACCCTCAACCAGCTGATGCGCGAGCTGCAGCCGCTGGTGCACTCTCTCAACGAGCAGCCGAGTTCGCTGATCTTCGATCGCGTCCGTCCCCGGGACCCTGAACCCAAGCGAGGCACACCATGAAAAAGTTCATCCTGACGCTGGCGCTGACCGGCCTGCTGGCCGGGTGCAGCAGCACCCAGCCAGCGCTGCACTACTACTCGCTCGCCGCCGACAGCCAGCAACCGGCGGCGGCGCCGGTTACCCCGCAGCACCAGCTGGTGCTGCGCCCCATAACACTGGCGGGCCAGCTCGACCGGATCAGTCTTGTCTATCAGCTGGAGGGGCAGGAGCTCCACTTTGCCGAGTACCACCGCTGGGCCGGTTCGCTCGACGATCAGCTCAACCAGCTCACCCTCAACGGCCTCTCCACCCGCCTGCCGGGCTGGGTCATTCGTCAGGATGGCGGCCGCAAAGGGCCGGTGCTGACCATACTGGTCGAGCGCTTTCAGGGTCGCCACGATGGCCGCGCCGTGCTGAGCGGGCGCTGGCGCCTGCTGGCGGAAGATGGCACCGTGCTGCGCGAAGCCCCCTTCAATCAGGTACGGGTGCTGCCGGCCGATGGCTACAACGCGCTGGTCAGCGAGCTGGGTCTGGGCTGGCAACAGCTGCTCGACCAGATTGCCGCCGAGGTACGCCAGAGCGCCAGCTAATCGGCCATCCGCCGATTGCAGAGATAAAAAAACGACGCCAGCTGGCGTCGTTTTTTTATGGGCGAGAGTCAGGCTCAGCTCTTGGCGGGCAAACTCAGGCGAGCGACGGCTTCGACGTGCATGGAGTGCGGGAACATATCGACCGGCTGCACCTCGTCCAGCACGAAGCCCTGCTTGACCAGCCAGGCGAGATCGCGGGCCAGCGTCTGCGGGTTGCAGGAGACATAGACCAGACGACGGGGCGCCATGGCCACCAGCGTCTGCAGCACCGCCTTGTCACAGCCCTTGCGCGGCGGATCCATCACCACCACGTCGGCGCTCACCCCTTCGGCATGCAGGGCAGGCATCAGCTGCTCCGCTTTGCCGACGTGGAACTCGGTCTGCTCGATGCCGTTGAGGGCCGCATTGCGACGGGCATCGCTGATGGCGCTCTCCACCGACTCGATCCCCACTACCTTGGCGGCCTTGCCGGCCAGGAACAGGGAGATGGTGCCGATACCGCAATAGATGTCGAACACCGTCTCGTTGCCGGTCAGCTCGCAATACTCCAGCGCCTTGGAGTAGAGCACGTCGGTCTGGCTCGGGTTGTTCTGGAAGAAGGAGAGCGGCGAGATCTCGAATTCGAGCTCGTGGATCTTGTCGCGGATCACCCCGCTGCCCAGCAGCACCCGGTTGTTGTCGCCCAGGATGCGGTTGGTGCGCGCTTCGTTGATGTTCTGCACCAGAGTAGTGACCGGCAGATCCTGCAGGGCCGCCAGCAGCTCGGCCTCGAACGGCAGCTCCTCGCTCAGGGTCACCAGCACCACCATCAGCTCGCCGCTCTTGAAGCCCTTGCGGGTCATCAGGTTGCGCACGCTGCCGGTGTGGTTCACCTCGTCATAGGCCGCGATGTCGTGCGCGCGCATCCAGTTGCGCACCCGGGCGTTCAGCTCCACGTGCAGCGAGTCCTGCACCGCGCAATCATCGGCGGTGATGAGGTCGTGGGAGTGCTTGCGATAAAAACCGATCTCGGCGCCGGCGTCACAGCCGCGCACCGCGTACTGCGCCTTGTTGCGATAGGCGAACGGGGTCTCCATGCCGAGGATGGGATTGACTTTGGTCTCACCCAGCCCAACCTGCTCCAGGGCACTCTGCACCAGACTCTGCTTGAGCTTGAGCTGAGCCGGATAAGCCAGCGGGCGCACCTGACAGCCACCGCACTCGGTGTTGGGGCAGAAATCGGCCACCCGGTCGGCGGAGGGCTGGAGCAGCTCGGTGACCTTGCCGTGCAGGTAGTTGGGCTTGACCTCGGTCAGTTCGACCAACGCCTGCTCACCCGGCAGCAGACCTTCGACAAACAGGGGGCGGTCGAACAGGCGTCCTTTGCCATCTCCTTTGTCGGTCAGTTCCAGGATCTCGATCTGGTGTTGATGTCCCACTAGCGGCATGAGCGGCTCCAAAAGTACAAATAAAGAGGGGGCGACGGGGCCGGTTTGGCCGACCCGTCACGAAAAGGTGGCAGAGTTTAGCGGAGATCCGGCCAAATTGCAGGCATTAAAAGCCCAATGGTTGTGGTACTACCCGCCCCGCTTTTGCATCCCGGCCACATGGCCCGTGGGCAAGGCCCCGCCAGCCCCCGTTCACCGCTGGCTGCGGCAAGATTTGCATCGTCAGGATCGGCCAGTCCCCCTATCGAGCCATCACTGGCAAGCTGCGGCCGTTGCAGGGACAAACCGCGCGGTATAAATCAAATTTATGGGTTTTACCGAAATGGCCAAACTTTTACTTATACCAAGCCAATTGCGGTCAAATGCTTCTCCGGCAAGCCGATGATGACCAGCCGGGCATCCCCTCCGATCCGGACAAGATGGCCAGCCCGCGCCGCCCTTTCGCGGCTGCGGCAAATTTAGCCCTTGGGCCGCAACGCCCAGCCTGTTAAAATTCCGCCCTTGAAATTATCCTGGGCCCCGCGCCCGTTCTAGCTAAGGTCTACCGCGATGCGTACCAGCCAATATCTGCTTTCCACTCTCAAGGAAACCCCCTCCGACGCTGAAGTTGTCAGCCACCAGCTGATGCTGCGCGCCGGGATGATCCGTAAACTGGCCTCCGGCATGTATGCCTGGTTGCCAACCGGTCTGCGGGTACTGAAGAAAATCGAGAACATTGTTCGCGAAGAGATGAACAATGCTGGTGCCATCGAAGTCTCCATGCCGGTGGTGCAACCCGCCGAGCTGTGGCAGGAGTCCGGCCGCTGGGATGACTACGGTCCCGAGCTGTGCCGTCTGACCGACCGTCACAACCGTCCCTTCGTGCTGGGCCCGACCCACGAAGAGGTGATCACTGCGCTGGTGCGTTACGAAGTGAACAGCTACAAGCAGCTGCCGCTCAACCTCTACCAGATCCAGACCAAGTTCCGCGACGAAGTGCGCCCCCGTTTCGGCGTGATGCGCGGCCGCGAATTCCTGATGAAGGATGCCTACTCCTTCCACATCGACAAAGAGTCTCTGGTCGATACCTACGAGAAGATGCACGCCGCCTACTGCAAGGCGTTCACCCGCATGGGTCTGAACTTCCGTCCGGTGCAGGCCGATACTGGCTCCATCGGTGGTACCGGCTCCCACGAATTCCAGGTGCTGGCCGAGAGCGGTGAAGACTTGATCGCCTTCTCCGATACATCAGATTACGCCGCCAACATCGAGATGGCCGAAGCGCTGGCGCCGGCTGGCGAGCGCGCTGCCGCCACCGCAGCCCTGACCAAGGTTGCTACCCCGGCCGTCCACACCATCGATGAAGTGGCCGCCTTCCTGAACGTGGCACCGACCACCATCGCCAAGACCCTGCTGGTACTGGGCGAAGAGGATGAAGCTGGCAAGCAGGCCGTCATCGCGCTGGTACTGCGTGGCGACCACGAGCTGAACGAAATCAAAGCCGAGAAACTCTCTGGCGTAGCCAACCCGCTCACCTTCGCCAACGACGAGCAGATCAAAGCGGCCGCCGGTTGCGACGCAGGCTCCATCGGCCCGGTCGGCTTTGCCGGTCGCATCATCGTCGATCGCAGCGCCGCCCATCTGGCGGACTTCGTCTGCGGCGCCAACGAGACCGGTTTCCACCTGACCGGTGCCAACTGGGATCGCGACATCACCGCTTACGAAGTTGCCGACCTGCGCAACGTGGTGGAAGGCGACCCGAGCCCGTGCGGCCAGGGCAAGCTGCTGCTCAAGCGCGGTATCGAAGTGGGTCACATCTTCCAGCTGGGTACCAAGTACTCCGAAGCGATGAAGGCGAGCGTGCTGAACGAAGGTGGCAAGTCCGTCACCATGGAGATGGGTTGCTACGGTATCGGGGTTTCCCGTCTGGTGGCTGCCGCCATCGAGCAGAACAACGACCAGTACGGCATCATCTGGCCGGACGCCATCGCCCCGTTCGAAGTGGCCATCGTGCCGATGAACATGCACAAGTCCGTGCGCGTTGCCGAGCTGGCCGAGCAGTTCTACGCCGAGCTGAAAGCGGCCGGTGTTGACGTGCTGTTCGATGACCGTAAAGAGCGCCCGGGCGTAATGTTCGCCGACATGGAGCTGCTGGGCGTACCGCACGGCATCGTCATCGGCGAGCGCGGCATGGATAACGGCGTGGTGGAGTACAAGTGCCGCCGCACCGGCGAGAAGCAGGAAGTGGCCATCAGCGACATCGTCGCCATGATCAAGGCCAAGCTGGGCCGCTAAGCCCCACTGCCGCGTTAACGAACGCAGTCAAAATGGTGCCAGTCAGCCAATGCTGACTGGCATTTTTTATTGCTCGCTCTGACGGATGGCCCTGTTACGTCAGGATGCCAAGTATCCTACTGCGCAGTCT
This sequence comes from Aeromonas sp. HMWF016, assembly GCF_963878195.1. Taxonomy (NCBI): domain Bacteria; kingdom Pseudomonadati; phylum Pseudomonadota; class Gammaproteobacteria; order Aeromonadales; family Aeromonadaceae; genus Aeromonas; species Aeromonas sp. HMWF016. The sequence goes on along the minus strand of NZ_CAWNWX010000098.1, from coordinate 10,600 downwards.
CCTGACTCCTGACTCCTGACCGCCAAACCGCGCCACCTGCTCTGGTAAGGAGGTGTCGCTATGTTGGGGTGATCTGACGGGAAATACCGGAAATCCCCCTGCCATGTGCTCAATATGGTTCTGCGTAAATAAACCGTGGGACAATCCAGTCGTGCTGCGATATATAACCGATATTTAACAGAAATATCTGCCTAGCATGCCATTAATTGCCATGAAACCCCCAAGTGAGCCCCAGCAATTACTTTTTCACCACCCGTGAGCGCTCTCACAATCAGCACCACATTCTATTGTCTCTCGTTAATTTCAGGACTATCTCTTGACGCAAATATCAATTGCGTTTTTTAACCGGGAGGATATATGCAGGTCAAAGTGATTGAGAGAACCTTCAGACTGGTCGGCGAAAATGAACTTTTTGCTCAATTTACCTTTATTACATCGGGAATTATACATATCTGGTTTCCAACGACGGGACTGCAAATGGAAGCACACCGTAACCATATTCATATTCAAGACAGCACAATTATATATACCGATGGCCTCAGCTCAGACCAGCATCGTGCCCTCTGGTCGTTAACTCTGCACAGCGAAGACATCAAGGAGCTCATCTCCATCATCTCTTGATGTACCCCATCACCCGTGAAACCTGGTGACGATACTCCAGGCCGCTCAACCGCTGGCAAAGCTCATCATGGCCAGGATGGAGAAACGATGCTGTATATAAAAAACCTTCTCTTTCCTGTGGTTATGTTTTTGTCGATGTGGCTTGCTTGACAAAAAACGTACAGAGATTGATGCTAAGTAATAGGTAACTTACTTCACTTCGAGACCAGACCAGATGGCGCGTCATCCCAAGCATTTACCGAGCGAAGAGCGGCAAGCCGCCACGATCCAGACGGTCATCACACTGCTGGCCAAGCATCACCCCGGGGAGCTCACCACCACCATCATTGCGCAGCACATGGGGCTCACCCAAGGGGCCCTGTTCAAACATTTTCCCACCAAGGATGCCATCTTCCAGACGGTGATGGAGTGGATCGCCAACACCCTGCTCTCCCGTCTCGAACGCGCCATAGAGGGTATCGAGTCGGCACCGGCTGCACTGGAAGCCATGTTTATGACGCACGCTGAATTTGCAGCTCATCACCCCGGTATTCCGAGAATGATGTTTGGCGAGCTGCAAAAAAGCCGAGCCTCGCCAACCAGAGCGATTGCCAAGACATTGTTATTACGTTATCGGGCGATGTTGATTAAATTAATGCAGCAAGGTATTGCAAACCATGAATTTCCATCAACTCTGGATATGGATGCTGCGGCGACATTATTCATCGGCATGCTGCAAGGTTTGATTATGCAGGCCGTCATTGCCGAGGATATGGAACAACTCCAGAAGCAGGCTCCGGGGGTATTTTCAATATTCCTTGCCGGAATTACCCATCCTGAATCAGCTTCACCAGCGACCAGCTAAATTTATTACTTATTTAATCCATCGCCAAATAATATGACCGGTAATCATCGTGGCATTACATGATTGCCATTTTGGCCACTGCGTGGAGCCTCTAAATTATGCGACATCCTTTTTTCATGTTAATCATCGCTCAACTATGTCTGACCCCATTAATAAGTGATGCCGCAGAAAAAAAAATGGCGACGGCAATCACGACGGTGACACCACTGCGGCAGCTCTGGCCTGACATCATTCCGGCAATGGGCGTTGTTACCCCCTGGCAGGAGGCCATCGTCAGTGCCAATAGCGGCAACATGGCGGTGGTGGAGATCAACGCCGCTGTCGGTGATCTGGTCACTCGAGGCACCATGCTGGCTCGGCTGGATGACAGGATCGCCAGAGCAGATGTGCAGCGAGCCCAAGCCGAGCTCATCAAGGCCGAGGCGAGCCTGCAGCAAAACCTGGCCAATGCCCAGCGCATGCGCAGGCTCTATCAGGCAAAGAGTGTCAGCGATCAGGATCTGCTCAAAGTGGAAACCGAGCTCAAGCTGGCTCAGGCGCAGGAGCTATCTGCCAAGGCATCACTGACCAGTCAGCAGGTGCGTCTGGACGATACCCGCATCATTGCGCCGGATGATGGTCTTATTACTGCTCGCAATGCCACGTTGGGGCAGGTACCAGCCACAGGCACCGAACTGTTTCGGCTCATACGGCAAAATCGCCTTGAGTGGCGCGCCGAACTGACCGCCGCCAAGATGGAGCAAGTCAAGCCGGGCCAGCATGTCTCCTTGCTCCTGCCATCCGGTGCCAGAACGGAAGGGCAGGTCAGGCAGCTGGCTGGCGCACTCGACAACAACAGCCGGATGGGTACTGCCTATGTCGATATCCTGCCGGGCAGCGGTGCCAAGTCGGCCATGTATATCGGTGGCCAAATTGAAGTCGAGAAACGGCAGGCACTGACCATCCCGGCACAGGCGCTGCTGATCCGGGATGGCCGCAGCGTCGTTTTCCGCATCGACGATGGCAAGGCCTATATGCAGGAGGTCACCGTGGGCCTGCGCCGCGACAATGCCGTCGAAATCACCCGGGGCATCCGGGAAAACGACCTGATTGCCCTCAAGGGGGCCGGGTTCCTCAACAATGGTGAAGCCATTCGCGTCATGACCGCCAAAGGCAAGGAGTAACCATGAATCTGGCAACCTGGTCGATCCGCAACCCCATTCCCTCCATCCTGCTGTTTATCATGCTGACCCTGGCCGGCGTGGCCGGCTTCCAGAAGCTGGGGATCCAGGATTTGCCGGATCTCGATTTACCGACCGTCAAACTGGAACTCCGTCAGCCGGGCGCCAGCCCCTCCCAGCTGGAAACCGATGTCGCCAAAAAGGTGGAAGATTCGTTGGCGACCGTACGTGGTCTGCGCCACATGACCACCAAAATTAACGATGGAGTGGTCACCATCACGGTGACCTTTGATCTGGAGCGCAATCTGAATGAAGCCTTGTCCGACACCAAGGATGCGGTGGATCGGATCCGCAACGATCTGCCCGATGACCTGCAGGAGCCTATCGTCAGCAAGGTAATCGCAGGGCCAGGCGGCGCCATGCTCACCTATGCCATTGCCAGCGACAAGATGAGTGAAGAGGCCCTGTCGTGGCTGGTTGACAACGAACTGGCCAAGGCGGTGCAAGCCGTTCCCGGCATCACAGATTTCACCCGGATCGGTGGCGTGCGCCGGGAAGTGCGCATCGAAGTCGATCCCATTCGTCTCTCCGGGCTGGGGGCCACTGCGGCTGATGTATCGCGCGCGCTACGCAGTGTCCAGCAGGAGTCATCCGGCGGACGGGGTCAGATGGATGGGGCTGAGCAGAGTGTGCGAACCCTGGCGACGGTACAACAAGCCGACCAGCTGTGCGCCCTGCCGGTGGTGCTCAGTGATGGACGCAAAATCCGTCTGGACGAGATCGCGACCGTCCGGGATACAACTGCCGACAGAACCCAGTCGGCAATGCTGGATGGCAAACCTGCGGTGGGCTTTCAACTCTGGCGCACCAAGGGGTTTGACGAGGTGCGCATTGCCGCCGGGGTAGAGCAAGCGCTGAAGGAGATCCAGCACAAATATCCCGATATCAAGTTGCTACGGGTCAACAGCACGGTCGAGCATACCGAGGAGCAGTACGAAGGTTCGATGCACATGCTCTATGAGGGCGCCATTATCTCCGTGCTGGTAATCTGGCTGTTCCTGCGCGACTGGCGAGCAACCCTGATAGGGGCGGTCGCACTCCCTCTCTCCATCATACCGGCCTTCGCCTATATGCACTGGGCAAGCTATACGCTCAACACCATTACGTTGCTGGCGCTGGCGGTCGTCGTCGGGATCCTGGTCGATGATGCCATCGTTGAGGTCGAGAACATCGCCCGCCATATGAACAAGGGGAAAAGTGCCCGGGAGGCCACTGAAGACGCGGTCAACGAGATTGCGCTGGCAGTAGCTGCGACCACCACCACGCTGATCGTGGTGTTCCTGCCCACCGCCATGATGAGTGGTGTCCCCGGTCTGGTATTCAAGCAATTTGGCTGGACCATAGTGATTGCCGTCGGCCTCTCTTTCATGGTCGCCCGCATCATCACCCCCATGATGGCGGTCTGGCTGATTAAACCCGGTCTGCACCAGCAAGAGCACGATGGCCCCACCATGCAACTCTATCTGCGACTGGCTCGCTGGTGCCTCGATCATCGTCTGAAGACCTTGCTCATCGGGGTCGGTCTGTTTGTACTCTCCGCCGCCCTGTTGCCGCTGCTGCCTACCGGCTTTATTCCGCCGGCTGATCGGGGTAGCACCACCATCAGCATTGAGCTGCCTCCGGGAGCCAGCATCAATCAAACCATGGAGATGGCCGAGGAGGCCAGAAATGCGCTGATTGGCACTGAAGGCGTGAAGTCCATGTTCGCCTATGCCGGCAATACCTCGGCCAATGATCCCGGCGAAGTACGCTTTGCCAGCCTGGTCGTCGTGCTTGCCGAGCGTGGGGAACGTCCGAAACAGAGGGAGATCGAGCTGGCCATGCGGCAGCGGTTGGCTGATGTTCCCGGTGCCCGCTTTTCATTTAGCAGCGGTGGCTCGGGTGAAAAACTCGAGCTGGTGCTCTCCAGCTCAGATACACACGCGCTAATGAATAGCGCCAAACAGCTGGAACAACAGCTACGTGGCTTGCCATTTCTCCACAACGTGACCTCGACAGCCAGTCTAGAGCGACAAGATGTAGTCATCCGACCCGATGCCGATCAAGCTGCCGAGAGCGGTGTGACAACCCAGGCCATTGGCGACACCTTGCGGGTCGCCCTGGCAGGAGATCGCGAGTCCTCTCTCTCCAAACTGAATCTGGAACAGCGACAACTGGATATCCGGGTGCTGTTGCGCGGGGAGATGCGCCAGAACCTTGAGGCTATCGCGGCGCTGCGCGTGCCGGGTCGCACCGGACTGGTTCCTCTTGGCAACGTAGCCGCAATTGGGCTGGAGAGCGGCCCCTCACAAATAGACAGATTTGATCGCGAACGTCAGGTCACGCTGACGGCAGATCTGGGGGGTTATGCCTTGGGCAATGCCCTGAAAGCAGCCAAAGCGCTGCCTGCACTGCAGGATCGCCCGGAACAGGTACGGCTACTGGAGTCTGGCGATGCAGAGACCCAGGCCGAGCTGTTTGCCGGTATGAGCGGTGCCATGATTGCGGGTGTACTTTGCGTTTACGGGGTACTGGTGCTGCTGTTCAAGGATTGGTTCCAGCCTCTGACCATCCTCTCCGCCGTCCCGATGGCCGCGGGAGGTGCCTTTGCCGCCTTGCTGCTGACCCACGGCGAATTGAACCTGCCATCGCTCATCGGGCTGGTCATGCTGATGGGGATCGTCACCAAGAACTCGATACTGGTAGTGGATTTTGCCATCGTAGCCAGGCAGCAGGGGATGAGCCTGCGCGATGCCCTGCTCGATGCCTGTCATAAACGGGCACAACCGATCACCATGACGTCGGTCGCCATGACGGCGGGCTTGCTGCCACTTGCGCTGGGCTTTGGCGCGGATGCAAGCTTCCGCCAACCGATGGCCATTGCCGTAATAGGGGGGTTACTGTCAGCCACCGCCATGAGCCTGCTGATGGTGCCGGTTGTCTACAGCTATGTGGCCGACCTGGAGAGCTGGCTGAAAGGAAAAATGGCCAGCAGAAGCGGCCAAGCAGGGGGGCACTAATGATCGATTTTGCTATTAGCTAAAAAACAAGGGAGGCATCACGCCTCCCTCTTTCTTTAACCTGAGCCTGCGCGGCAAGAGAAAAATCTACTCGTTGCGACCGATAAAGAGATCGGTCACGTGGCAACTGCTGCGCGCTGCCAATGCATCGAGCATGTAAGCGGCGGCATCTTCCGGGGTCATGAAACGGGTCGGGTCGACGTGATCCGAGTTGTCCCAGAAGGCGCTGCGGATCCCGCTCGGGTAGAGGTTAACCAGCCGCAGCGGCGAGCCTTTCAGCTCGGCGCGCAACGACTCCAGAAAGCCGCGCATCCCCCATTTGGAGGCGCAGTAGAGGCTCTCGTTGGCCTTGCCCACCTGCGCGGCGGAGGAGAGCACATTGGCCAGCACCCCACCTTTCTCGCCGATGAGACGCACCGTCTGCTGGGCCACCAGTATGGTGGAGACAAGATTGCTCTCCACCACACAGCGGATCTGCTCGGCGGTGTAGATGCCGACCGGGCCGAACTCGCCAACTCCGGCGCAGTGGATCACCATCTCGGGCAGGCCGCCCCACTCAACGGCGGCGGCAAAGGCCATCTCCACCTCTTCGTGGTGCGCCAGATCGGCGGCAATGCCGATCACCGCCTGACCGAGCAGATCCTCCTGCTCCTGCAGCTTCTCGTAACGGCGCCCCATCATGGCAACCCGATGGCCCCGCTCAACCAGCCCTGCGGTCAAGGCGCGGCCCAGACCGGAACCGGCCCCCGTCACTATGATGTAGCCCATTACTTCTCCTTGTCGTCAGACGCTCAGATTAGAAGGTGAATTCGCCGCCCATGAACCAGCCGTCGATACGCTGGTCGACGTTGTCGAAGTCCACATTGGCTTCACGCCAGCCGGCACGCAGTTTGACCGGCATGTTGGAGAACTTGTAGGAGGCACCCAGACGGTAGTCATAGTTGTCCACATCGTGAGTACGCAGATCACCGAAGAAGGCGAAACCTGTGTTCGGGATGTAGAGTTCGCTACCGGCGTAGGCCATCACGGTGTCCTTGTCGTAGCCCTTGCGACCGTAAGAGGTCAGCTCGCCATCGTAGTAACGACCGGTCAGACCCAGATCGATCTTGAACAGATCGTTGTTGAACAGACGGTAGTAGAGGTTCAGATCGTAGGCAGTCAGCTCGTTTTTGAAGGCGCCGCCGGAGGTGCTGAAGTCGGAGATCTCAAACTTGGCGTTCGGCAGGAAAATGATGCCGTGTTCCAGCTGCAGGTAGCCGTTCCAGTTGTAGTGATCGTCATAGTTGGTGCTGGCACCATAAACCTGACCACTGCCCTGGGCGTTCCATACGTCGGCACCGGCGGCGAAACGCCAGTCATTGGCGGCCATGGCACCCTGGCTGCACAGGGCAAACAGAACACCGGCAATCAGCGTCTTTTTCATCACTTCACTTCCTCTTGCATACATGGAAAGAGCGCTATTTTACCCGGTGCAGCCAAAATACCCAGTCTCAAATCTGAACAAGCGACGACAAATGTCAGTGTTTCATATGCTTCATGTTCATCCCCGCCATCGGCTCGATCGGTTTGACCGGCAGGGAGAGCTCCAGCTTCTCGCCATCATCCATGGTCAGGGTGAGCGGCATCGGCGTTTTTTCGGAGAGCACGCCAATCTCGAACAGCATGATGTGGAAGCTGCCGGGTTTGAGCGCTACCTCGCCCTTGGCCGGGATCTCGATGCTCTCGACCTGACGCATCTTCATCACGCCATTCTCGTGCAGGTGGGTGTGCAGCTCGGCGCGACCCGCCGCAGGAGAGGCTGCCGCCACCAGCTTGACCGGTTTGTCGGCATCGTTCTTGAGCACCATGAAGGCGGCGGTGTTGGGAGAGCCCGGCGGCAGCAAACGCACATAGCCGTCAACCGCATCCACCTTGGCCAGCGCGGGAGCCGTAATGCCGAGCACCAGCAGAGAATAAAACGCACGTTTAAACATGGTTGAAATCCTTTTATGATGTTGTTAAACGGCTCCAAGGTTACTCCGACAGTAACCTTTGTGCACCCTTCAATAACAAGGATTTAGACATGGCCCCCATTCTCGTCGCCGAGCAGCAGGATGGCTTGCTCACCCTGACGCTCAACCGCCCCGACAAGCGCAACGCCCTCAATACCGCCCTCTATCAGCAGCTGGTGAGCGCCCTGCAGCAGGCGGCAAACGATGAGGAGGTGCATGTCCTGCTGCTGCAGGGGCAGCAAGATTGCTTTACCGCGGGCAATGATCTGGCCGATTTCGTCGGCAAGAGCTCGCTGGAACCCGACGACCCCATCCTGCAGTTCCTCCACACCCTGGCTGACTTTCCCAAGCCGGTGATTGCGGCGGTCGGCGGCCCGGCGGTGGGGATCGGTACCACCATCCTGCTCCACTGCGATCTGGTCTATCTGGCGGATAACGCCCGCCTGCAGCTCCCCTTCGTCGAGCTGGGGCTGGTGCCGGAGTTCGCCTCCAGCCTGCTGCTGCCGCGCATGGTGGGTCACCTCAAGGCGGCCGAGCTGTTGCTGCTGGCCGAGGCGATCGATGCCGACGAGGCACTGCGGCTCGGACTCGCCAACAAGGTGGTAGCGGCCGATACCCTGATCCCCTTTGCCCGCGAGCAGGGGCTCAAGTTGGCAAGCAAGGCGCCCAAAGCGGTGCAAAAGAGCAAGGCGCTTATGAAACAGGAGCTCAAACAGGCGGTCCACTTCGTCATCGATCTGGAGGCGCGCGCCTTCGCCCAGGCGCTGCAAGGGGAAGAGGCGCAGCAGCGCATCGCTCAAAAGCTCAAACGCCGCAGCTAAGATCGACGCCTGTCAGTTGAGACGAAAACGGCCGATTAGCTCGCAGCCCTGTACCTTGTCCTGCAACTGGATCAGTTTGGCTATTTCGGGGTTGGGGTGGCGCTTCAAGAAGGCGAGCAGGGCGCCGCGGCAGCAGCCCAGCTCGCTGATCAGCGCCTCGCACTCCCGGTTGGGGCACTGCGGCACCAGCGCCGTCACCAGCTCGGAGGCGAGCTTGAGATAACGCAGCTCGTAGGCGGGTTCATCCATCGCCCGCCAGAAGTCGGCCAGTCGGTGGCAGGTGGCGACCCGCATGCTGGCCAGCTCGGCAAGCTCAACCTCACTCATCTCGTAGACATCCCCCAGCGCCTGCTGATAGAAGCAGACGGCGGCCCCCAGCGAACCGGACTGCCACGACCGCTCCGCCTCCAGCATGTAACGCTGCCAACTCTCTGGTGTCATTTCATTATCCCCCACCGACTAAACCGGGAGGTTAATGATGGCTAACTGAGAATAAATATCAACCAGATGGTTAGTGCAGGATCTCCGCTGCAGGTTGGCAAATCGCCATCATTGCCCTTATGATCCCCCCGATTTCCCATATCAGGGCTTACCCCGAATGCGACCCCGTCTGCCCCAAATGCTGGGCTGCTCACTGCTCTGCGTGCCCCGCATGCTGGTCTGGATCTATTAGCTGCGCTCCATCGAACGCAACCAATCAAATCCATTCAGCAAAGGAGTACCAGGATGAAAACCTGCCAGCACTGGTCACAGGTCGAATACCTGCATCTGACGGTCAGCAACCCCAATATCCGCCTCAAGGGGCAACACAGCTACTACTCGGGCGCCTGGGATGGCCCCTTCGAACAGGAGGTGGTGCGCTACCTCCATGGCGACAGCTTCAGCCGTCATCCCGATACCGGCTGGAAGCCGCTCTGGCATATCGACCAGCTCCATATCGGTGACTACGTGCAGATCGCCGCCGGGGTGAAGATCATCATGGGGGGCAACCACACCCACAACACCGCCTTCATCAGCACCTATCCGTTTGCTGATCTGGAGGCGCTCAAGCGCAGTTACCGTCCTGCCGGCGATACCCGCATCGGCAACGATATCTGGATCGGCATGGAGGCGATGATCATGCCCGGCGTCACCATCGGCGATGGCGCCATCATCGCCGCCCGGGCGCTGGTCACCAAAGATGTGCCGTCCTACGCCATGGTGGCGGGTACGCCAGCGGCCATAGTGCGGATGCGCTTCACCGAGAGCGAGATTGCCCGGCTGCAGGCTCTCGCCTGGTGGGATTGGCCGAACGAACAGGTCAATGCCCTGTTGCCACTGATCCAGCAGGGCGATGTGGCGCTGCTGGAACAGGCTGCGGCCACCTGGCAGAGCCAGGCTTCAACGCCAGATGCGACATCATAATGCGCAGACTGACATAAAAAGAGGGCGACCCACGGGTCGCCCTCTCTCGCTGTCTGGTTGTCAGCTCGCCGTTTTCGACTGGTTGAGGCTGCACTGCCGGCCGGGATAACCGGGCAGGTCTTTGGCATCGCTGCCGCAGGCAAGCCGTTTGGCCTGCTGCAGCCGGGCCGCCAGATTGGCGCTGTCTATCGGCATCCACTGCATCTGCTTGCCGAGCCAGCTGGCCCAGGCGAACTCGACAAAGTAGACCTGATCCTGCTTGCTGAAGTAACCCGCATCCTGCAGCAACCCCGCCAGAGTGCGATAGGGGTAGTCGGGCAACTTGTCGATGCTGGTCGGCAGCTGCTCCGGCGTGAGGGGGAGCCCCTTCTCATCCTTGAGCCAGGCCCAGTGGTTGTTCTGCATCTGGCTCCAGAAGTTGTCTTTATCCTGCAAGCGACCGATCACCTTGACCCGTACCTGCTTGACCCCTTGCTGCCAGAGCGCCTTGGTCAGGTGATGTCGATCCACCAGCCAGTAGCCGCCATCCGGCGCAATCACCACAGGGATCTCTTTCTTTTTCATCAGCTTGTCGAGCTGCTTCGGATTCATGTCCGCCAGCATCGCCTGGGTTTCATCCACCTGCAGCTGCCCCACCCCCCCCTGGGTCGGGTGCAGAGTCTCGATCCCCGCCTCGCACCAGCTGCCCACCGCCGTGTCG